>JBBECS010000018.1 GCA_040881685.1 Acidimicrobiia bacterium
CAATCGTCCCGATGTTGAGATGCGGCTTGTTCCGCTCGAACTTCGGCTTGCTCATGGAGCTTGGAGTTCCTTTCGTGAAGCCGTGCCGGAGGACGGCTATTCGCCGCGCACCCGAGCAATGATCTCTTCGGCGATCGACTGCGGCACCTGCTGGTACGAGTCGAACTGCATCGTGTAGGTCGCGCGGCCTTGGGTGCGCGAACGGAGGTCGGTAGCGTAGCCGAACATCTCCGCGAGCGGCACGTGGGACTTGACGACGTGCGAGGTCCCCCGCTGCTCCATCCCCTCGACCTTGCCCCGCCGCGAGGAGAGGTCGCCGATGACGTCGCCCATGTAGTCCTCGGGCGTGACCACCTCGACCTGCATGATGGGCTCGAGGAGTGCAGGCTTCGCCTGCCTCGCACCCTTCTTGAAAGCGATCGACCCGGCGATCTTGAACGCCATCTCGCTCGAGTCGACGTCGTGGGACGAGCCTCCGGTGAGGATCGCACGCACATCGACCAGGGCGTACCCGGCGAGCACGCCGCCCTCCATCGCTTCCTGGATCCCGGCGTCCACGGCGGAGATGTACTCGCGTGGGACGTCGCCGCCTCGAACCTTGTCGACGAACTCGTAACCGCCGCCGGGGCCCGTGGGCTCCAGGTTGATGATCACGTGGCCGTACTGACCGCGGCCACCGGTCTGGCGGATGTAGCGCTCCTCCACGTCGGTGGCGGGCTCGGTGATCGTCTCGCGGTACGCGACCTGCGGCTTCCCCACATTGGCAGCCACCGAGAACTCGCGCACCATGCGGTCGACGAGCACGTCGAGGTGGAGCTCGCCCATGCCCGAGATGATCGTCTGGCCGGTCTCGTCGTCGGTACGAACTTGGAACGTCGGGTCTTCCTCCGACAGCGCACCGAGTGCCTTGCCGAGCTTGTCCTGGTCGACCTTCGTCTTGGGCTCGATCGCGACGGAGATCACCGGCTCCGGGAACTCCATGCGCTCGAGCAGGATCGGCTTGGCCGGGTCGCAGAGTGTGTCGCCGGTGGTCGTGGTCTTGAGCCCGACGACCGCGACGATGTCACCTGCGAACACGCCGTCCTTGTCTTCGCGGTGGTTGGCGTGCATCTGGAGGATGCGCCCGACCCGCTCCTTCTTGTCCTTGGTCGCGTTGAGCACTTGGCTGCCCGCGGCGAGCTTGCCCGAGTAGACGCGGAAGTAGGTGAGCTTGCCGACGTAGGGGTCGCTCATGATCTTGAACGCGAGCGCGGCGAACGGCTCGTCGTCGTCGGCGTGGCGCTCGACCGGCTCCTCACTCTTGAGGTCGGTGCCGACGATCGCCGCGATGTCGAGCGGGCTCGGGAGGTAGTCGACGACAGCATCGAGCAAGGGCTGCACGCCCTTGTTCTTGAACGCCGTGCCGCACAGGACGGGGACGACCGAGGCGTTGATGGCCGCGTCGCGCAGCCCGCGCCGGAGGTCTTCCGCCGTGATCTCCTCTTCACCCACGTACTTCTCGAGCACCGTTTCGTCGTGGTGACTGACGACATCGACGAGCTCGTGACGCCAGTGCTCCGCGTTCGCGACCAAGTCGCCCGGGATGTCCTCGATCTCGTAGGTCTCGCCCATGCCGTCGGCCCAGACGATCGCCTTCATCTCGAGCAGGTCGATGACGCCACGGAAGCTGCCCTCAGCGCCGATCGGCAGCTGCGTCAGCGCGACGGTGGCTTCGAGCCGATCCTTGATCATGTCGACACACCGGAAGAAGTCGGCGCCGACGCGGTCCATCTTGTTGATGAAGCACATCCGCGGCACCTTGTACTTGTTGGCCTGCCGCCACACGGTCTCGGTCTGCGGCTCCACGCCGGCCACCGCGTCGAACACCGCCACCGCGCCGTCCAGCACGCGCAAGGACCGCTCGACCTCAACGGTGAAGTCGACGTGACCGGGCGTGTCGATGATGTTGATCCACGTGTCGCGCCACTTGCAGGTGGTGGCCGCGCTCGTGATCGTGATGCCACGCTCTTGCTCCTGGACCATCCAGTCCATGACGGCCGCGCCCTCGTGCACCTCACCGATCTTGTAGGTCTTGCCCGTGTAATAGAGGATCCGCTCGGTCGTCGTGGTCTTCCCCGCGTCGATGTGCGCCATGATCCCGATGTTCCGCACCCGCGCCAAAGGAGTGTCCCGAATCAGCGGACCACCCTTCCCTTTGACATCCTTCTCGGTGACTGCCATCTCTCTTCTTCTCTTCTTCTCTTCTTGTCTTCTTCTCTTCTTCTTGATTGCGAGCGTGCGGGCGGGGCTCAGTGCGGAGGCCCGGAGAGTGACGGTCACTGCGGAGCAGTCGAGCCGAGCCTGCCGAGACCCGGGTCGGAGACCCGAGTGCCGCCGAAGGCGGCGGGAGCAGGGGCTCGGCAGCCGTGAGGCGCTGCGGAGCAGGGATCGGCACTCGCAGGGCCGGACCCGGAGGAACCGAAAAAGTCTACGAGGTCCCTGAACGCGCGACGGGAATCAAAAGCATCACCACCGGTAGTGGGCGAATGCCTTGTTGGACTCCGCCATCTTCTGGAGATCGTCCTTGCGCTTCATCGCCGCGCCCAGTCCGTTCGAGGCGTCGAGCAGCTCGGCGGACAGGCGCTCGGCCATCGTCTTCTCGCGACGTTGGCGCGAGTAGCCGACGATCCAGCGCACCGCGAGGGTGGTCGCCCGACGGGGCCGCACCTCGACCGGCACCTGATACGTGGCACCGCCGACACGCCGGGAACGAACCTCGAGCGCAGGGCGAACGTTCTCGACCGCGCGCTTGAGCGTCGGGATCGGGTCGCCGCCGGTCTTCTTCTCGATGTCGGACAGCGCGTCGTACACGACTTTCTCCGCGAGCGATCGCTTGCCTCGCTGGAGGACCTTGTTGACGAGCTGCGTGACCACGACCGACCGGTAGATCGGGTCGGGTAGGAGGTCACGCCGAGGAGCAGGACCTTTGCGCGGCATGTCAGGTACTCCCGCTCTCGGCGCTCAGCACCATTGGTTCGCTCGCTGCGCCTCGGGATACCCGAGTCGCGGCCGCTCGCTCACTGCCGCCGGGCCTCGCCGGGATACCCGGCTCGCGGTCGCGCATCTCAGGCGTCCCGCTTGGTGCCGTAGCGGCTGCGCGCCTGGCGACGGTCGGCGACGCCGGCGGCGTCGAGCGCGCCACGGATGATCTTGTAACGAACACCGGGGAGGTCCTTCACACGGCCGCCACGCACGAGCACGATCGAGTGCTCCTGGAGGTTGTGGCCGACGCCGGGGATGTACGCGGTGACCTCGATGCCCGAGGTGAGGCGAACACGGGCGACCTTGCGCAGCGCGGAGTTGGGCTTCTTGGGCGTGTGCGTGAAGACGCGCGTGCAGACGCCGCGGCGCTGGGGGGAGCCCTTGAGCGCGGGCGTCTTGGACTTGTCACGCTTGGTCTCGCGGCCCTTGCGGACCAGCTGCTGGATCGTCGGCACGCTTCTGCTTCCTCGTTGGGCAAACCGGGCGAGGTTAGTGCTACTCCTCGGTCCCGGTCCCCTCGTATGGCGGTTCGGGAGCATCGAGGACGGTGAGCGTCGCGACGCCTTCGCCCTCGGCCACCTCGGGCGTCGGTGAGCCGATGGAGTCGCGCAGGTACGCGGCCATGGCTTCGGCGTCGATGTCGGTCGAGTAGAAGGGCAGCGGCTCGTAGTCGGGCGCCTCGGTCGTGATCTCCCGGTAGACGGGCATGCCCGTGCCGGCCGGGATGAGCTTGCCGATGATCACGTTCTCCTTGAGCCCGAACAGGCCGTCGGTCTTGCCCTCGATCGCGGCCTCGGTGAGCACTCGCGTCGTCTCCTGGAACGACGCGGCCGAGAGCCACGAGTCGGTGGCGAGCGACGCCTTCGTGATCCCCATGAGCTCGGGGCGACCTTCGGCTGGCTGCTTGCCGTCCTCGACCAACTGGCGGTTGGTCTCGGCGTACAGCCGTGCATCGACCTTCTCGCCCGGCAGGAACGGCGAGTCACCCGGCTCCGAAACCGCGACACGGCGCAGCATCTGACGGACGATCACCTCGACGTGCTTGTCGTGGATCGACACACCCTGTTCCCGGTACACCTTCTGCACCTCGTCGGCGAGGTACTGCTGGGTCTCCCGGATGCCCTTGACCTCGAGGATCTTCTTCGGGTCGCGCGGCGTGTCGTCGTCGCCGGTGAGCTGATCCCCGGCGTTGACCTCGGCACCGTCCTTGATCTTGGGGCCGCGGGCACCGTCGTAGAGGTGGGCCCGCCGCGACACGACGTGCTCCTCTTCGGCGCCGTCATCGGCGACCACGAAGATCACGCGCTCGCCCTTCTCGTTCTCGCCGATGCGCACGACGCCCGACGCTTCCGCGAGCACCGCGGCACCCTTGGGCGTGCGGGCCTCGAAGAGCTCGACGACGCGCGGCAGACCATGCGTGATGTCCTCGCCGGCCACACCACCGGTGTGGAAGGTACGCATCGTGAGCTGCGTGCCGGGCTCGCCGATGGACTGCGCGGCGATGATGCCGACGGCTTCGCCGAGGTCCACGGGCTTTCCGGTGGCGAGCATCGTGCTGTAGCAGCGCGAGCACACACCCTGGAGCGACTCGCACGTGAGCACCGAACGCACGCGCACCCGACCGACGCCGCCCTTGCCGTCGTTGATGAGCGCCTCGACGTGCTCCTCGCGGATCTCGGTGTCGCGCGGCATCGTGCTTCCGTCGGAGAGCTTCACGTCTTCGACGAGGCAGCGGGCGTGCAGGCGCGTGTCGAGCAAGCGTGTGTCGGCGTCGGGGGTGAGACCCTCGACCCAGATACCGCGCGTGGTGCCGCAGTCTTCGTCGCGCACGATCAGCTCCTGCGCGACGTCCACGAGACGGCGAGTGAGGTAGCCGGAGTCGGCGGTGCGCAGCGCGGTGTCGGCCAGGCCCTTGCGGGCAC
>JBBECS010000019.1:0-12301 GCA_040881685.1 Acidimicrobiia bacterium
CCCAATTGCCATCCTTGACCCCGAACGGGTGTTCGGGTACGGTCTTGCACACGTGGAATTCCACGGGTGTGACTCACCCTCCTAGGGTTGCGAGGGTGAGGGTGGGGTGACTGTCACACCCCCGTCGTACAACTGCATCTCGCTTCCCCCAGCCGAACCAGAGTCCCAGGGAGGACCCAGTGGAACGTCAAGAGGCACTCGACATGGCGCTCGGCCAGATCGAGAAGCAGTACGGCAAGGGCGCGATCATGAAGCTCGGTGAGCAGGGCCACGTCGGTGTCGCCGCCATCTCCACCGGCGCCCTGGCGCTCGATCTCGCTCTTGGCATCGGGGGCCTGCCCCGGGGCCGGGTCGTCGAGATCTACGGACCGGAGTCGTCGGGCAAGTCCACCCTCGCCATGCACGTGGTGGCCGAGGCCCAGCGCAACGGTGGGTTGTGCGCCTACGTCGACGCGGAGCACGCGATGGACCCGGTGTACGCGGCGGCCATCGGCGTCAACGTCGACGAGCTCTATATCTCCCAGCCCGACACGGGGGAGCAGGCGCTCGAGATCACCGACATGCTGATCCGCTCCGGTGCACTCGACGTGATCGTCATCGACTCGGTCGCGGCGCTCACGCCGCGGGCGGAGATCGAGGGCGAGATGGGCGACACGCACGTCGGCCTCCAGGCCCGGCTCATGAGCCAGGCGCTGCGCAAGCTCACCGCCAACCTCAACAAGTCCCGCACGATCTGCATCTTCATCAACCAGCTGCGGGAGAAGATCGGCGTGATGTTCGGGTCACCTGAGACCACTCCCGGTGGGCGCGCGCTGAAGTTCTACTCGTCGGTGCGCCTCGACATCCGCCGCGTGGAGACGATCAAGGACGGTGCCGAGATGATCGGCAACCGCACCCGGGTCAAGGTGGCGAAGAACAAGGTCGCGCCGCCGTTCAAGCTGGCCGAGTTCGACATCATGTACGGCAAGGGCATCAGCCGCGAAGGCTCGCTGCTCGATGTCGCCGTCGACCTCGACATCGTCAAGAAGTCCGGCGCCTGGTTCACCTACGAAGGCGAGCAGCTCGGTCAGGGTCGCGAGAACGCGAAGCAGTTCCTGGCCGAGAACGTCGACATGGTCTTCGAGATCATGGAGAAGATCAAGGTCGCGGCCGGCCTCAACGACGCCGACGACGTCCCGATCGACCTCACCGTCGCCGACGGTGCGATCGAGGTGCTCGACGCCGCGTTGCCGGAGCCCGAGGCCGAGCCGGCACCGGCACCGGCACCATCCAAGGCCAAGGCGAACGGCCGGTCATCGGCCAAGTCCAAGGCCGACGTCGCCGAGGCCGAGCTCTAAGTCCTTTCTCCCAACAACCAGCCCAGCCCACGAGTGGTGGTGGGGTCAACGCCCCGCCATCACTCGCGTCCGGACTCCTTCCCCACCCGAGCAAGTGACGCTCTGGTTGCAATACGGCACCCCAGCGTCACTTGTTCGGACGGAGACGGATTCGGGGGCGAGGTCAGGTGACGCCGCGGATGATGGCAGCGGTGCCGGCGATCGCGGAGAGGGCGAGCATCGCGGGGCGGAGCCAACCGCCGTCCACGTGCACATGGAGGTGCCGGCTCGCCCAGAGCCCGACCACCATGAACGGCACGAGCGCCAGGGCGAACAGCACCTGGTCTCCGGTGATTTCGCCCGCGGCGACATAGCCGACGATCGACAGCGAGGCGCTGGTCAGGAAGAACGCGCCGAGTGTCGACCGCGCGATCGGACCGGCGCGGTGCTGGAAGAGCAGCGCGACGGGTGGCCCGCCGACTGCGCTGGCCGTGCCGAAGAGGTTGGAGGTGAAGCCGGCGATCAATGCGGTAGCCCGATTTGTCGGCACCGGGGGCGACGCAACGCTGAGAAGCACTCCGGTGAGGCAAGTCGTGCCGACGATGATGGCGAGTGCGTTGGCATCGGCGACACCCACGATGATGAGCCCGAGACCGGTGCCCGGCAATGCGCCCGCGAGCAGCCACGGGAGCGCGACCCGGTCGAGCGCATGGTGCTCCCGACGCAACGTCGTGACTGCGATCGGCAACGCGACGAGCACCAGCGTCGCGGGGAGCGCCTCCGGCACCACGATCGCCACGAACGGTGCCGAGATCATGTTCAGACCCACGCCGAGCGAACCTTGGACCACCGATCCAATGAGCACCGCGGCCGCGGCGACGGAGTACTCGAGGACGCTGACGTTCACGCCGGGAGCCTACGAGCAGCCCACCCGTAGACTGATGGGAATGACCCGTCGCTTCTACGTGCGCACCTTCGGGTGTCAGATGAACGAGCACGACTCCGAGCGAATCGCCGGGTTGCTGGCGGCGCAGGGGATGGAGTCGACGGCTGACGTCGAGGACGCCGACGTCGTGGTGCTCAACACCTGCTGCATCCGCGAGAACGCCGACAACAAGCTCTACGGGAACCTCGGGCGGCTCAAGGAGCTCAAGGCCCGGCGGCCGGGGCTCCAGATCGCGGTCGGTGGCTGCCTCGCGCAGAAGGACCGCGAGGTTGTGCTCGAGCGCGCGAGCCATGTGGACGTCGTGTTCGGTACCCACAACCTCGGCCGAGCCGCCGAGCTGCTGGAGCGAGCACGACACGAAGGACCCATCGTCGAGATCGTCGAGGAGCACGAGGCGGATCCATCGGCATTGCCTGCACGGCGGGAGTCGGCGCACTCGGCGTGGGTGACGATTCAGATCGGGTGCGACAACTCGTGCACCTTCTGCATCGTGCCGATCGTGCGCGGCCCGGAGATCAGCCGCCGACTCGGTGATGTCGTGCGCGAGGTCACCGAGCTCGCCGCCGACGGCGTGAGCGAGACCACGCTGCTCGGCCAGAACGTCAACTCGTACGGACGCGACCTCGGTGCGGGCCAGTATCGCCCGCGCTTTGCGGATCTGCTCCGAGAGGTGTCGGCCGTCGAAGGGATCCGGAGGGTTCGCTTCACGTCACCGCACCCAAAGGATCTCCGCCCCGAGACCATGGCCGCGATGGCCGAGAGCGACGCGGTGTGTGAGCACCTCCACCTGCCCCTCCAATCGGGGAGTGATCGCACGCTGGCGCGCATGCACCGCGGCTACACGGCGGAGCGCTACCTCACCCGTCTTCACGCGGCTCGCGCCGCCATCGATGACCTGGCGGTTACGACCGATCTCATCGTTGGCTTCCCGGGAGAGACCGACGATGACTTCGAGCGCACGCTCGACGTGGTGGACGCGGCGGCGTACGACGCGGCGTACACGTTTGTGTTCTCACCGCGGCCGGGCACGCCTGCCGCCGACATGGCCGATGACTTCGTGCCGCCGGAGGTCACCCGTGACCGCATGGCGCGCCTGACCGAAGCCGTCGAGCGGCACGCCCTCGTGCACCACGAGGCCCGCGTTGGACGCACCGAAGAGGTGCTGGTGGAAGGGTTGTCCAAGACGGATCCGACGCGACGTTCGGGGCGTACGCGTCAAGGAAAGCTCGTGCACTTCGCTGCAACCACGGAGATGGCTCCGGCGGGGGCGTATGTGGACGTGCGGATCGTCCGAGCCGCGCCGCACTGGTTGGCCGGCGAGCTGCTGTCCACGACCGACACGGCACGACCGACCCGGGTGCGCATTCCCGTCGCGGCGGGCTGAGGAGACGTTGACGACGCATCTGGCGCTCGTCGGGCCAACCGCGTCGGGAAAGTCGGACCTCGCGTTCCACGCCGCGCTCACGTTGGGCGACGTGGAGATCGTGTCGATGGACTCGATGCAGGTGTACCGCGACCTGGACATCGGGACCGCCAAGCCGACGGTCGCGGCCCGACACGCAGTGCCGCATCATCTCGTGGACGTCGTCGAGCCCGACGAAGAGTGGTCGGTGGTCCGGTTCCAGACCGAAGCGCGGGCGGCGGTGGCCGACATCGAAGCGCGCGGACGGCGTGCCCTGCTCATCGGTGGGACCGGCCTGTACGTGCAAGCCGTGATTGACGACCTCCGGTTCCCCGGGGAGAGCCCCGACCTGCGCAGCGAGCTCGAAGGGTGGACCGCGGAGCCCGGTGGGGTGTCCGCGGCGTACGCCGAGCTGGAGGCGGCCGATCCGGTCGCGGCGGCGCGCATCGATCCGCAGAACGCGCGGCGCATCGTGCGGGCGCTCGAGGTGTTCCGCCTCACCGGCGAACCGTTCTCGTCGTTCGGGCCGGGCGTGGGCGTGTTCGGCCCCACGGCGTTCGAAGTCAGCATGGCAGGAGTGTGGCTCCCGCGTGCGACGCTGGCGCGCCGCATCGACCAGCGGATGGATGCGATGCGCACCGCCGGACTCGTCGAGGAGGTCACTGCGCTCCAAGGACGGTTGTCTCGGACGGCTCGCCAGGCGATCGGCTACAAGGAGCTGCTCGACGCCATCGAGCACGGTGAAGACCTGGACGAGGCGTTCGCACTGGTGACTCGCCGAACACGATCGTTCGCTCGTCGTCAGCGGATGTGGTTCCGCCGCGACCCGCGAATCACGTGGCTCGGTGCGGCCGACAATCCGTGCGCGCTGTCGCCCTCCCTCCTGGCATTGTGGGGAGCATGACGTTGCGCGTCAGTAAGCTCCACGGCACCGGGAACGACTTCCTGGTGACCGTCGCACTCGACGGCGGGCCCGCGCCCGACGAGGCGGTCGCGCGCGCGCTCTGCGACCGCCATCGCGGCGTTGGCGCCAACGGCTTGATCACGCTGCTTCCCGGGAGCGACGGCGCCGACTGCACCATGGAGCTGCGCAACGCCGACGGCGGCATCGCCGAGATGAGCGGGAACGGCATCCGCTGCCTCGCGTGGGTGGCCAAACGCGAAGGGCTCGGGAGCGCCGGACGACTCGTCGTCGACACCGGAGGGGGCCGTCGCGACGTCACGTTCGGCGACGCCGGGGGCGGCGTCGAGACCGCGACGGTCGACATGGGCCCCGTCACCTTCGAGCCGGCGGAGATCCCCCTCGATGCGCCGAGCGCGTTCGACCTCGAGGCCGAGTTCCACGGGGTCACGTACCGGGGTGACGCCGCTGGCATCGGGAACCCGCACCTCGTGCTGCTCGTCGACGACGTGGAGAGCGCACGGGTCACTCAGCACGGACCCCGGCTCGAGACCGACGCGCGGTTCCCGCAGCGCACCAACGTCGAGTTCCTCCAGGTGCTCGACCGCGACCGGCTCCGCATGCGGGTGTGGGAGCGGGGCGTCGGCGAGACGCTGTCGTGTGGCACCGGCGTCTGCGCGGCCGCGGCGGTGGCCCATCGGCGAGCACTCGTCGGCGACTCGGTGGTCATGGAGGTGCCCGGCGGCCGGCACACGGTGACCATCGGCGAGACCGTCGTGCTCGGCGGTGAGGTCCAGCATGTGTTCGACGTGGACGTGGATGTGGACGCGCTCACGGGGAGGTCGACGTGAGCGCGCGCGGCGGGCGGGACCGGCGTCGGCTCACCGCGACCGAGGTCGACCTCGAAGTCGTCCACCAGCGCGCCCTCTTGGTCGGCACCGGCTTCGGCGCACGATCGGTAGTCGCGGCCGAGATGTCGCTCTCCGAGCTCGGGTTGCTGGCCGACACCGCGGGAGCGGTGCCGGTCGAGGCCATCCTCCAGCGGCGCGACCGACCGGACCCCGCCACCTATGTCGGGCGCGGCAAGGCGGAGGAGCTGAGGGAGGTCGCCGAGGCGCTCGACGTGGACGTCGTGGTGTTCGACGACGAGCTGTCGCCCGCGCAGCAGCGCAATCTCGAACAGCTGCTCGGGCGCGACGTCGTGGACCGGGTCGCGTTGATCCTCGACATCTTCGCCCAGCACGCCACGAGCCAGGAAGGAATGGTGCAGGTCGAGCTGGCCCAGTTGCGGTACCGGCTGCCGCGTCTGCGCGGCCGGGGCATCGAGCTGAGCCAGCAAGCCGGTGGGATCGGCACGAGGGGACCCGGCGAGACGCAGCTCGAGGTCGACCGCCGGCGGCTCCAACGTCGCATGACGAAGCTCGAGCAGGACTTGAAGCGCCTCGCCAAGACGCGCAGCACCCAGCGCAAGGCACGCCGCCGGCGCGGTCTGCGGCGGATCGCGGTCGTGGGTTACACGAACGCGGGCAAGTCGACGCTCCTGAACCGGCTCGCCCACTCCGACGTGCTCGTGGAAGACCGCCTCTTCTCGACGCTCGATCCCACCACCCGCCGGCTCGAACTCCCGGGCGGTGAGCGGGTGCTGTGCTCGGACACGGTCGGGTTCGTGCGTCGCCTCCCGCATCAGCTCGTCGAGGCGTTCCGTTCCACGCTGGAGGAAGTCACCGAAGCCGACCTCCTCGTGCACCTCGTCGACGCGACCGCGCCCGACGCCGAGGTACAGATCGAGGCGGTGCGTGACGTGCTCCGCGAGATCGGCGCGGGTGACCTCCCCGAGCTGCTCGTGGTGAACAAGACCGACGCCGTCGACGCTTCGCGCGTGCGGGAGATCTCGCCCGCCCCGAACACCGTGGCGGTCTCGGCTCGCACCGGCGAAGGCATTGACACGCTGCTCGGCGCGATCGGTGACCAGCTCCGGGCACTGGCGGCGGTGACGGAGCTGGAGGTCCCGTACGACCGCGGCGACGTGCTGGCGGCGCTGCACCGAGACGGCGAGGTGCTGATCGAGGTGCACGGCGACCGCAGCACGCGAGTGCAGGCGCGTCTCGGCGACGCGGAGCGCTCGCGGTTCGGTGAGTTCGTGACAGGCTGACCGGATGGTGCACGCCTTCACCGGCGGGCGCGTCCTCACGATGGCACCTGGACCGGAGCCAGAGGCGGTCGTCGTCGACGGCGGCCGCATCGTCTCGATCGGTGAGCGCGACCTCCTCGCGCAGCACCCCGATGCCGAAGTCCACGACCTGGCCGGGCGCACGCTCCTGCCCGGCTTCATCGACTCACACAACCACCTCTCCATTGCGGCGCTCCACCCGCAGTGGCGCGACGTCTCGACGGTCGCCTCCATGGACGAGCTGCTGGATGCGGTGCGGGTGCAAGCGGCAGCCGAGCCCGAAGCCGAGTGGGTCCGGGTGTGCGGGTGGAACGAGATCACCACGGGTGTGGCGCCGACCTGTACCGACCTCGACGCCCTCGGGCTCGACCGCCCGGTCGTGGTCGCGCACTTCTCGCTGCACCAAGCGGTCGTGTGCAGCCGGGGCCTCGCCGAGCTCGCCATTGGCCGCACCACGCCCGATCCGACGGGCGGCGAGATCGCGCGGGGCGCCGATGGCGAGGCCACAGGTCTCCTCGTCGAACGAGCGTGGAGCCAGGCCCACGCACGATCGCTGGCCGGCTTCACCGACTTCGACCGGTGGGGCGACCATGTGCTGGCCCGCATCCCCAGCCTCTTGCGGCACGGCATCACCGCCATCCACGACGCGGCCTGCTCGCCCGAGGGCGAGGACCTCTATCGGTGGCTGGCCCGGGAGCAGGATGTCCCGTTGTCGGTCGTCGCCATGCCCCACTCCGCGGCGGTCCTCACGAACGACGTGGGTGCCCGCCTCGATGGCCCGGGTACCGGGGAGGGCGACGAGGCGGTGCGCGTCGGCGGCGTCAAGTTCTTTGCCGACGGTGGCATCGCCATCGCCCTCGACGTGACCTTGCACGGTCAACCTCTCCGATTCGGCATCACGATGGACGACCTCGAGGAGCGACTGGTCGAGGCAGTGCGGCGCGGGTTTCGGGTCGGCGTGCATGCGATGGGCAACGTCGGCGTGCAGCGGGCGATCGACGCCTTCGCCGCGGCGCGACGGGCGATGCCCGACGAGGATCACCGCTTCCGCCTCGAGCACGTCGGGATCGCATCAAAGGAGCAATGCCAGGCGCTCGCCGCGCTCGGCGCGGTCGCGGTCGTGCAGCCGGGGTTCGTGGACCACGTCGGCGACTCGTCGGGCGGAGTCCGGTTCGACAAGCACGCATGGCTGCCGTTCGCGACGCTCGCGGAGGCGGGCGTGCCGCTCGCGGCATCGTCGGACGACCCGTGCGCGCCCTTCCCGCCGTTGTGGTGCTCGGCGCGCGGCGCGACCCGAACGACGATCGCGGGCAACGTGTTCGAGCCCGACCAAGCCGTCGACTTCGAGGCGTGGCTGCGCGCGTATACGGCGGGCAGTGCGTACGCGGGCGGGCAAGAGCACGAGCGCGGTGCGATCACGCCCGGGCTGCGGGCTGATCTCGTCGTGCTGGAGGGCCGGCTCGATCCGCACGACCCGCCGCGCGTCGCCGAGACCTGGGTGGCCGGGAAGCCTGTCTACATCGCAGACGACCCCGGGTAGCGTGGCGCGCATGGCGACGCGGGCACCGACGGGCTTCGTGCCGCCGCCGTACCCGCACGACCGGCTCGACGACCTGCGCGTCGCCGCCGACGCTGTGCCCGGCGGGATGGTCGACTGCTCGATCGGCACCCCCGTCGACCCGATGCCGGAGGTCGCGCTCCGCGCGCTCACCGAGGCCGCGCCCGACGCAACGGGCTACCCCTTCACGATCGGCTCGCTCGCGTATCGGCAGGCCGCCGCGGGCTGGGTGCAGCGGCGCTTCGGGGCGACGGTCGGCGCCGATATGGTCATGGCTTGCATCGGCACCAAGGAGCTGGTGGCCGGCCTTCCGCGCTTGCTGTCGCTGCGTGACCCGTCGCGCGACACGGTGCTCTACCCGGGGGTGTCGTATCCGACGTACGCCATGGGCGCGGAGCTGGCCGGGCTGCGCGCGGTGCCCGTGCCCGTCGACGAGGGCTGGCGCCCCGACTTGAGCGCGGTCGACCCCGACGACGCCGACCGGGCGCTGTTGCTGTGGCTCAACGACCCGGCCAACCCGACCGGTGTCACAGCCACGCCCGGGGAGATGCAGTCGTCCGTCGCCTGGGCCGACGACCGCGGGGTCATCGTCGCGAGCGACGAGTGCTACGCCGAGTTCACGTACGATGAGTCGGGCGCACCCGCGGCACCGGTCACCGCGCTGCACGCCACGACCGACGGTGTGCTCGCCCTGCATTCGTTGTCGAAGCGCTCGAACATGGCCGGCTTGCGCGCGGGCTTCGTCGCCGGCGATGCCGCGCTCGTCGCGTACCTCGGGGAGGTGCGCAAGCACGCCGGGTTCATGGTCCCTGCGCCGGTGCAGGCGGCGGCCGCCGCGGCGCTCGCCGATGACGAGCATGTCGAAGCGCAACGGGCGCGCTACGCGGCCCGCCGGTCGCGGCTCCTGCCCGCGCTCGAGGCTTGGGGGCTGGTGCACGACGGTGGGACGTCGGCGTTCTACCTCTGGCTGCGAGCGGTGAACGGTGACGAGGACGGTTGGTCCATCGCCGCTCGCCTCGCACAGACCGGCGCGCTGGTTGCACCCGGTGACCTCTACGGGCCGCCAGGGGCGCGCCACGTGCGGCTCGCGTTGAGCATCACCGACGAGCAGATCGACTTGACCGTGCAGCGACTCGAGGGGAGCTCGTGAGCGACCTGGCGCAGACCATCACCAAGCTCTGGGAGGGCCGGGAGGATCTCGCGTCGGTCATGCCCGAGGCGGACGCGCGCGCCGCCGTGCACGAGGCGATCGAGCAGCTCGACACCGGTGCGGTTCGTGTCGCCGAGATCGTCGACGGGAACGTGGTGGTGCACGAATGGCTGAAGCAGGCGATCCTGCTGCTGTTTCGGCTGTCGAAGATGGAGACCATCGAGCTCGGCCCGTTCGAGTACGCCGACAAGATCCCACTCAAGCATCACTATGAGGCCGCCAAGGTTCGAGCAGTGCCCGGATCGTCGGCGCGCTGGGGCTCGTACCTCGGTCCGGGTGTGGTGCTCATGCCGAGCTACGTCAACATCGGGGCGCACGTCGGCGCAGAGACGATGGTGGACACCTGGGCCACGGTGGGGTCGTGTGCGCAGATCGGGGAGCGCGTGCACCTCTCAGGTGGTGTCGGCATCGGTGGAGTGCTCGAGCCTGCGCAGGCCGCGCCCGTCGTCATCGAGGACGACGTGCTGATCGGGAGTCGCAGCATGGTGACGCAAGGGGCGCGCGTGGGGAGGGGCAGCGTGCTTGGTGAAGGCGTGATCCTCAACCCAGGGATCCCGGTGATCGACGCGCAGACCGGCGAGGAGGTCGGGCGCGGGGTGGTGCCACCGTGGTGCATCGTCGTGCAGGCGATGCGGCCGAAGTCGTTCCCGGGCGGCGAGTTCTACTTGCCGTGCGCGTTGATCATGCGGCGCCTCGAAGAAGGCGAGCGCTCGGACACGGCCCGCCTCAACGAGATCTTGCGCGACCACGGCATCGGCAGCTGACCCGGGCCGGGCACCACACGGTCGAACCAGCCGTGCGCCCAGCGGCGCAGCTGACCTCGGCGCCGGGGCCGGCGGCGTGGGCGGGGGCTTCCGCCCGCTCGGAGCTCGGACTGACGCTGCTCGACGAAGGCTTGGGCGATGGAGAGGGGCATTGGGCTCATGCATCGAGTGTGCGGGATCCGCCCGATGCCGGCGAGTGGCAGGAATGCCATGTGACGCATGAATCCTGCCATTGGCAGGATTCATCATCTCCGTTAGGATCCTGCCATGACCCGTCGCCCCCGCGCTGACCACCCGAAGCGACACGTCGTGGCCGCGATCGTGCCGTCCGAGCCGAGCCTCCTCGAGCTGGCTGCCGCGGTGGAGGTGTTCGGCATCGATCACCCGCACTTCGCCGACCCCTGGTACGAGCTGCGGGTGTGCGGGCTCCCCAAGGCGAGGCAGGGTGACAACCACCACGGCTTGCGGGTCATCGCGCCGCACACGCTGAAGGACGCAGCCGACGCCGACACCCTCATCGCCATGCCGTGGGCTGGCGAGTGGGGCGGGAAGGGCGAGAAGACCACGCCGCCGGAAGAGGTGCTCGAGCTCTTCCGGGCGGCCTACGCACGCGGTGCGCGCCTGCTCTCGTTCTGCACCGGCGCCTTCGTGCTGGCCGATGCCGGTGTGCTGCGCGACCGGCGGGTGACCACGCATTGGGGGGCCGCCGACGAGCTGGCTGCGCGGTACCCCGACACCGTGGTTGACCCGTGCGTGCTCTACGTGGACGGCGGACAGGTCCTCACGAGCGCTGGCGCCGCGGCGAGCTTCGACCTGGCGCTGCACGTCGTGCGCCTGGATCATGGCGCTGACGTCGCGAACGTCGTCGCACGCGGGCTCGTGGTGCCCCCGCACCGCGACGGCGGCCAAGCCCAGTACGTGGGGGCGCCGGTCGCACCCGAGCCGGGCCCGGACCCGTTCCGCGACACCCTTGACTGGGCGCTGGAGCACCTCGCCGAGCCGCTGTCGGTGGGCGAGCTCGCCGCCCGCAGCCTCATGAGCCCGCGCACGTTCGCCCGACACTTCCAGATGGTGATGGGCACGACGCCGCACCAGTGGCTCCTGCGCCAGCGTGTGATGACGACCCAGCAGCTGCTCGAGACGACCGATCAGTCCGTTGAATGGATCGCCGATGCCGTGGGCTTCGGGTCCGCCGCGACGCTTCGGATGCACTTCCAGCGCGCGGTGCAGACGACGCCGCTGGCCTATCGCCGGACCTTCGCTGGCGTGGAGACCGCGGCCACCGGTTGAGCGACCGCGGTTCGCCTCAGAGCCGGCGAAGGAGCGAGACGACCTTGCCGTAGATGGTGACGTCGGTCGGCTCGAAGACCATCTCTTTCATCTTCTTGTTGGCCGGGTGGAGCACGACCTTGCCCCGGTGGCGCTGGAGCGTCTTGACCGTCGCCTCTTCACCGGGGATCCCGGCCACCACGACCTCGCCGGGTTCGGCGCTCGGCTGCTGGCGCACGACGACGTAATCGCCGTCGAGGATGCCGGCGTCGATCATCGACTCGCCCCGGACCCGCAGCATGAAGAGCTGGCCGGCACCGGTGAAGTCTTCCGGCATCGGGACCGACTCCTCGCAGCTCTCGACCGCGAGCACGCCGGTGCCGGCGGCGACCTCGCCGACCAGCGGGATGTGGCGCACCGGACGGCGCTCCACCTGGGCACCCGAGCCCCCCTCGAAGTGGAGCTCGAGGGCGCGGGGCTTGGTGGGGTCGCGGGTGAGGTAGCCCTTGTCCTGGAGGGCGGCGAGGTGGGCGTGGACCGTGGAGCTCGACGACAGGCCGACGGCCTCGCCGATCTCCCGCACGCTCGGGGGGTAGCCCCGGCGACGCACCTCGGCGTCGATGAAGTCGAGGACCTGACGCTGGCGTTCTGTGAGCTCCGTCATGGGGTCGACGGTACCACGATCACCTGTTCGGGGCAAACACCTGTTCGTGATCGGGCTTGACATTCGAACAGACGTTCTGCTTGGATGCGAACAGGCGTTCG
>JBBECS010000019.1:12401-26055 GCA_040881685.1 Acidimicrobiia bacterium
CTGTCACACCCTCGTGGTTCCCTGCGGGGGACAGCGAAACGACACCGAAGGAGCTGACCGAACAGACCATGGCCGCCGTCACGACCTTCCCCGGCACTGGCGCACTCGTGGGACCCGCGACCCACTGGCGCGCCCCGCGCCCAGCCACCACGCGCGGCCGCCGGGTCTCCCGCGCCACCTACCGGCGTCGCCGACTCTTGGCGGCAGCGCTGGTCCTCGGTGCGGTGGTCGTGACGGGGGAGGCGGGCGTCGCGCTCGGGGGAACACCCCTCGCTCCCCCCGAGCGCCGCTCCGCCCAGCCCTCGTCGGCCTCGGTCGCGGTCGTGCGGCCGGGCGACACGCTCTGGGCGATCGTCGAGCGCTTGCGTCCCGGCACGGATCTCCGCCCGCTCGTCGACGAGCTGTACGAGGCGCGCCACGGCGCACCCCTGCTGCCCGGCGAGACCATCCGCCTGCCCCGCTGAAACCTTCCATGGTGCGGGATACGTTGGCGTGGTGCGCTGCCCCTACTGCCAAGCCGACAACGACAAGGTCGTCGACTCGCGGCCGGCCGACGACGGCGCCTCGGTTCGCCGCCGGCGTGAGTGCCTCGGGTGCGGGCGTCGCTCTACGACCCACGAGCGCGTCGTCGAGCTGCCCCTCATGGTCGTGAAGCGCTCCGGGGTCAAGGAGCCCTTCGAGCGGTCCAAGCTCGAGGGCGGGGTCGAGCGGGCCGTGGCCGGGAGTGCGGTTTCCCCGGCGGCCGTCACCGCGCTCGTCACCGAGATCGAGGAGGAGGCCCGGGCCAGCGGGCCCGAGGTCACCACCGAGCGCCTGGGCATGGCCGTGCTGGAGCGGCTTCGGGTGCTCGACGAGGTGTCGTACGTGCGCTTCGCCTCGGTCTACAAGGGCTTCGAGGCGGTGGCCGACTTCGAGCGGGAGGTCGGAGAGCTCCGCAAGACCACGGCGCCCAAGCCCCGCCCCGGTTCCCGGCCCTAGGCCCGGGATCGGGAAATGTTGCTGAAGTTGCCCATTGACACGGATGGAATTCCAGTGTTGTAATACGCCCCGCATCTAGCGACGGTCGCCCCCTCCACCCCCACATCTTGGGGTTGGGGCGACCGGCGCCGGGGGAAGGCTCGGGGGAGATCCGAGCGACGATTGAGGACAGGAGGAGTCACGTGGCCATCGCGCCGGAGCAGATCGGGATCGGGATCCGCAGGTTCTTCACCCGGCCCGGGGTGCACCCCTATGACACGGTCGAGTGGGAACGGCGCGACGCGCGCATCCCGAACTTCAAAGACGGCACCGACGCCTTCTACCAGCCCGACGCGGAGTTCCCCGTCGAGTGGTCGCAGAACGCCACGAACATCGTTGCTCAGAAGTACTTCCGCGGCACGCTCGGCACCGACGAGCGCGAGTGGTCGCTGCGCCAGGTCATCGACCGCGTCGCCGACACGATCACCGCGTGGGGCATGCGCGACGGATACTTCGTGGACGACCAGGAAGGTGCCGCGTTCCGCAACGAGCTCAAGCACATCCTCGTGACGCAACGCGCGGCCTTCAACAGCCCGGTGTGGTTCAACATCGGTGTCAAGGGCGTGCCCCAACAATCGAGCGCGTGTTTCATCCTCGCGGTCGAGGACACGATGGACGGGATTCTCAACTGGTACCGGGAAGAGGGGACCATCTTCAAGGGTGGCTCGGGTTCCGGGATCAACCTGTCCAACATTCGTTCGTCATACGAGGGCCTCGCGGGTGGTGGCACCGCGAGCGGTCCGGTCAGCTTCATGCGCGGCGCCGATGCCTCGGCGGGGACGATCAAGTCGGGCGGCAAGACCCGGCGCGCCGCCAAGATGGTCATCCTCAACGACGATCACCCCGACATCGAAGAGTTCATCTGGTGCAAGGCGCGTGAGGAGCGCAAGGCGCGCGCGTTGCGCGACGCGGGCTTCGACATGGATCTCGACGGCATCGACAGCCACTCGATCCAGTACCAGAACGCCAACAACTCCGTGCGGGTCACCGACGAGTTCATGCGCGCCGTCGAGGAGGACGGCGACTGGGCGCTGAAGGCCGTGAAGACCGGGGAGTCGATCAAGCCGGTCAAGGCGCGTGACCTCATGCGGCAGATCTCGGAAGCGTCGTGGGAGTGCGCGGACCCGGGGATGCAGTTCGACACCACGATCAACCGCTGGCACACCGCGCCCAACACCGGCCGCATCAACGCCAGCAACCCGTGCTCCGAGTACATGCACCTCGACAACTCGGCCTGCAACCTGGCCAGCATCAATCTGTTGAAGTACCTCGACGAAGACGGCAACTTCGACACCGACGCGTACCAGCAGACCGTCGAGGTCATGTTCACCGCGCAGGAGATCCTCGTCGGCAACGCCGACTACCCGACCGAGAAGATCGGCGACAACAGCCGCAAGTTCCGCCAGCTCGGCCTCGGGTACGCCAACCTCGGGGCGCTGCTGATGGCGCAAGGCCTGCCCTATGACTCCGACGAGGGTCGGGCGTGGGCCGGGGCGATCACTGCGCTCACGACCGGTCACGCGTACGCGACGAGCGCCAAGACCGCGGGCCGCATGGGCCCGTTCGCCGGCTACGCCGACAACGAAGACGCCATGCTCAACGTGCTGCGGATGCACCGCGCCGAGGTGGCCAAGATCGACGAGGAGCTCGTGCCGCCTGAGCTGCTCAGCGCGGCGCAACGATCGTGGGACGAGGCCGTCGAGGTCGCGGAGACCCAGGGCGTCCGCAACTCGCAGGCGACCGTGCTCGCTCCGACGGGTTGTCTGGTCGGTGGGTCGCTCGTGCCGACCGAGCGTGGGCTCGTGCGGCTTGGCTCGCTCGGGAACCCGGCAGGTGAACCGTGGCAGCCGCTCGCGATCGATGTCCAGACCGACCATGGACCACGGGAGGCTACGAAGTTCTACGTGAACGGCGTCGAGCCCGTCGTCGACGTCGTGACGTCACGCGGCTACCGACTCCGCGGTACGACGAAGCATCGGATCAAGGTCGTCGACGAGTACGGAGTGTGGGTCTGGCGTCACATCGCCGATGTCCGCGCCGGCGATCGCGTCCCGCTGTCGCTCGATCAGCTCGTCGGAGAGCCGCAGCCGGTGCGCCTCCCGCCGCTTCCGGAGGCTTACTGGACCGGTGAGTGGAAGGCCGAGGCTCCTCGTGTCGTCACACCGGAGCTCGCGGAGCTCGTCGGGTACTTCATGGGCGATGGATCACTTCACTCGAGGGGTATCCGTCTCTGCGTCGCCGACGGCGACTTCGACGTGGTCGAACGTCTCTCGCACCTCGGCAAGGAATGCTTCGGGCTCCAAGCGCACATCACTCAGCAACGGGGTTACACGGAGGTTGCGTTCCATTCCGTCCGGCTCACCGAGTGGTGGGAGACGTGTGGCTTCGCGAAGCGCCTGCCTCGTGAAGACCACACCGGCAAGGGATGGATCCCGCACGTCCCGGACGCGCTGCTGTACACGAACGATCGCGACGTGTACGCGGCGTTCGTACGCGGTCTCTATGAGGCCGACGGCACGGTCACGTCCGGGATCCCGCACTGGGCCACCACCTCGCTGGAGTTCTCGCACGACGTGCAGGCGCTGCTCCTGGCGCTTGGTTACCCGACCACCCGCAAGTTCGACATCACCGGGTGGGGGCAATCGACGCTGGCTGTGCTCCGCCTGCTCAACACGTCGTACCACTCACGTTGGCTCGACGAGGTCGGCTTCCTCGGTGACCGCAAGAACGCGGCAGTGCTCCGGAGTGAAGGCCGCCAGGCCGCCCGCAAGGACCACATCCCGATCACCCGGGAGCTCGTGGACCGTCTCGCGCCCACGAACGACCGGTTGCGCAGGACGTTGTTGATGGAGGTAGCCCGCGGCACCGTGTCCCGACGGTTGGTCAACGAGCTCTACGAGCGCACTCATGACGACGAGCTCGGTCATCTCCTCGGCTTCTTCTACGACACCATCGCGTCGGCCGAGCTCGGCGACGAGGAGCTGACGTTCGACCTCTCGGTTCCCGACAATGTGACCTACGTCGCGAACGGCTTCGTGAGTCACAACACCATCGGGCTGATGATGGACTGCGACACGACCGGCATCGAGCCCGACCTCGCCCTCACAAAGGCGAAGAAGCTGGTGGGTGGCGGAACGATGATGATCGTGAACCAGACGATCCCGCGCGCGCTGCGCAAGCTCGGGTACTCCGACGAGCAGGGCGACGCGATCGTCCAGCACATCAACGAGCACAAGACCCTCGTTGGCGCACCCGGCTTCAACCCCGAGCACCTCCCCGTGTTCGCGTGCTCGATGGGCGACAACACGATCCACTACATGGGTCACGTGAAGATGATGGGTGCCGCGCAGCCATTTTTGAGCGGGAGTATCTCGAAGACTGTGAATGCCCCCGAAGAAACGACGGTCGAGGAAATCGAGAACCTCCACATCCAAGCTTGGAAGTTGGGGCTGAAATCCGTGGCCATCTACCGCGACAACTGCAAGGTGGCGCAGCCGTTGGCCACGCAGAAGAGGACGGTGAAGACGGTCGAGGTTGCCGAGGTGGCCGAGGCGGCGGACCAGGCCGGCGTCGTCATCCGCGAGGTCGAGCGGATCGTCGAGACCGTCATCGTGCAGCAGCCGATCCGGCAGAAGCCACCGCGCACCCGCTCGTCGCGCACCTTCTCGTTCCGCGTCGCCGACTGCCACGGGTACGCGACCGTCGGTGAGTTCGAAGACGGCCGCCCTGCCGAGGTGTTCCTCAAGGTGGCGAAGCAGGGATCCACGCTCGCCGGGATCATGGATGCGTTCGCCATCTCGGTGAGCCACGGCCTTCAGTACGGCGTACCGCTCCGGGCGTTCGTCGACATGTTCACGAACATGCGCTTCGAGCCCGCTGGCATGACCGACGACCCCGACATCCGGTTCGCCACGAGCCTCGTCGACTACATCTTCCGGCGCCTCGCGGTGGAGTACCTCACGTTCGACGAGCGCAAGGACCTCGGTGTGCTCACGATCGACGAGCGCATGGAGCCCACGCTCCCCGGCGTCGAGGAGGCCACGACGGTGACGGAGTCCGGTCTCGACCTGCTCCCGCCGGAAGACCGCGCACCGTCGCACATCATGGAACTTCCGATGGCGCCGCCCGAGTCGGCACCGGTCGAGGCGGTAGCGGAGCCCGCACCTGAAGCGCGCCACGACCGCGAGGTCGAGGTGGTCCTCTGCTACGCGTGCGGCGACATCATGCAGCGCGCTGGCTCATGCTTCGCATGTCCGTCCTGCGGCGCCACCACCGGTTGTTCCTGACCTGACGCGGCGTCGGTGAGACGGAGCTAGGTCTGGCGCACGTAGCCGTCGCCGCTGAGGAAGCGGAGCGTCACGTGCGCGGCGGCCAGGAGGCGGTCGTCGCGACCGGCGTCGATCACCTTCACGTCTACGACGCCGAGCGCTTCCGACGTGCGCAGCACGGTACCGGTTGCTCGCAGAGGGCCGACGCGCCCTGCCGCGAGGTACTGGATCGACGTGGAGGCGGTGGCCACCGGTCGACCAGTCGCGCGGGCGAGGCTCGACGCCCCCGCCACGTCCACCAGCATCGAGACCAGCCCTCCGTGCACCGATCCGGCTGGGCCGCGCATGTCGTCGCTCACGTCGATCTCGACGCCGAACTCGCCGTCGACCTCCACGTGCCGATGCGGGAGCTGGTCGAAGAACTCGCACCCCATGGCGAAGTACTTCGGCTCGTCGGTCATGCGCTCTCTCGCCTCGCGAGGAAGGCGTCGACGGTCTCGGCGATGTAATCGACGTCGTCATCGGTCATCGCGTGGTTCGAAGGCAGCACGAGACCTTGTTCCATCACGCGGTCGGCATTCGGGCAGCCGTTGGGCGGTGCGCGGTGGGCGATGCCCTTGAACGCCGGTTGGCGAAGCGCGTTCCCGGTCCAGACCATGCGGGTGTCGATGCCCTGGCCCTCCATGTGCTCCTGGAACTCCGAGCGCCGGACCCCCGACTCGGGGCGGATCAGCACCGGGAACATGTGCCAGCCGGTGTCCAGGCCCTCGAGGGTGCGGGGGAGCACGAACACATCGGGATGGCGAGCGAGGTGCTCGTGCAGCCGGGCGAAGTTCCGCTGGCGAGTGGCAAGGAAGGTCGGGAGCTTGCGCAACTGCACGAGACCAAACGCCGCGCTCACCTCCGATGGCTCGAAGTTCCAAGCCACCTCGTCGAAGATGAAGAGGTTGTCGTACTCGAGACCGTCCACGTCGGAGAAGAACCGCTTGTCGCCGCGGCGAGAGCCGTAGAGTTGCACTTCCGAGCGGCGTCCCCAACGACGCAGGAGCAGGCAACGGTCGGCGAATGCGTCGTCGTCGACACACACCATCCCGCCCGTTCCCATCGCCGTGATGATGTGGGACAAGGCGAAGCTGGTCACGCTGATGTGCGAACGGGTGCCCGTCGACGTGCCGCGGAGCTTGGCGCCGAGGGCGTCGCACGAGTCTTCGACCACGAGGAGTCCGTGGCGGTCGGCGATCTCGCGGACCCGATCCCAGTCGGGGGCGTTGCCGATGAGGTTGGGCAGGAGGATCGCCTTCGTCGCAGGGCCGACCAGCGCCTCGATCGCATCAACGTCGGCGTTGTAGGTGTCGGGCTCCACGTCGACGAAGACGGGGACGAGGCCGGCGCGGACCATCGGTGCGATGTCGGTCGAGAAGGTGACGGGCGACGTGATGATCTCGTCACCGGGCGAGAGCCCGAGGAGCTCCACCGCGAGGTACAGCGCCGACGAGCCGGAGTTGCACATGATCCCGCGGCGCTTGCCGAAGAGGGCCGCCACCTGCGACTCCATCTCCCGCATGTTGCGCCCGATGCGCAACGCTGTTGCTCCGCCGCGCAACACCTCGACGACCGCGTCGATCTCCTCGTCGTCGTGAACGCTCCCGGCATACTCGATGCGGCGCACGGCTCGGCCCCCTCGTCGGACGCGCAGCCTATGGGGCTAGCGTGGGGTGCATGACGCTGATCAACGAACAGGCACCGACCGCGGTCCACGTCGGGAGCGACGAGTTCCCGTGGGCCGACATCGGCGACGGCAGCAAGCTGAAGGTGCTCCAGACCAAGGAGCACGAGGGCCTCTGGATCGTGGAGAACATCTTCCAGAACGGCTACCAAGTGCCGACCCACAAGCACACCGGTCCGGTGTGGGGCTACACGCAGTCGGGCGCGTGGAAGTACAAGGAGTCCGACTACGTGAACCGGGCGGGGTCGTTCCTCTACGAGCCGGCCGGCTCGGTGCACACGCTCACCTGCATCGAGGATGACACGCGGGTGTGGTTCCAGATCTACGGCTCGAACCTCAACCTCGACGCCGACGGCAACATCGAGAGCGTCGTCGACGCCGCCACCGTGCTCGCCGGCTACTACATGCTCCTCGACTCGCAAGGCATCCCGCGTCCCAACGTCCTCACCGACTGACTTCGTGGAAGGACACGCGCTTCAGCTGCGCGACGAGCCGCGGCGAGTCGATGTCGTGGTGGACGGCGTCACCGTCGCGTCGTCCACTCGCACCGTGACCCTCGAAGAGACCGGTCTCCCGGTGCGGTACTACTTCCCGCGCGACGACGTGCGCATGGAGCACCTCGACGCAACCCCGACCGAGACGGTGTGCCCGTTCAAGGGCCAAGCCTCGTACTGGACCGTGCGGGTGGGGAGTGACGAGCACCGCGACCTGGCGTGGAGCTACGAGCAACCGATCGACGGAGTCGAGCGCATCGCCGGGCACGTCTGCTTCTACGCCGAGCACGCGGATCACGTGCTCGACGGCGAGCTTCAGGAACGCCCGACGTCGCCCTGGTCCAAGACGAGCACCTGACGCGTCAGGCGTACGCCGCGCGCAGGGCTCGGATGATCTCGTTGCGCCAGTCGCGGGCTGATGGCACGAGCGCGGTCATCGACGACGAGCCGTGGACATGGCCGTCCCACCGCTTGAACTGGACCGGGACGCCCGCCGCAGCGAGCCGGTCGGCGTAGCGCTCGCCCTCGTCGCGCAGCGGGTCGAACTCGGCCGTCATCACGACGGCGGGCGGCAGGTTCGAGAGGTCGTCGGCAAGCATTGGTGACGCGTACGGGTTCGTCGCGTCGGCCGGGTCCGCGAGGTAGTAGTCGCAGTATTGCTCGATGGCACCCCGGGTGAGCATGTAGCCCTCGCCGTTCTCGGTGATCGACGCGCAGCTCATCGTCAGGTCGGTGACCGGGATGTCGAGCACCTGCAGCACCAGAAGTGGACCGCCACGGTCGCGGGCCATCAACGCAACGACGGCCGTGAGGTTGCCGCCGGCGGAGCCGCCGCCGATCGAAACCCGCGACGGGTCGATGCCGAGCTCGTAGGCGTGCTCGACCGTCCAGAGCAGCGCGGCGTAGCAGTCCTCGGGCGGGACCGGGAACCGGTGCTCGGGAGCGAGCCGGTAGTCGACAGACACGACGATGCACCCTGCGCCGGCGCAGAGCTCTCGGCACGGCACGTCGAAGTGGTCGAGCTCGCCGAGCCAGAACGCGCCGCCGTGGAAGTAGATGTGGGCAGGGAAGGGGCCCGCACCCGGTGGCGTATAGACGCGCACGGTGATCTCACCGCCGTCGACCGACACCCGCACGTCCGAGACCTTGCCGACGTCAGGGCCGGGCTCGCCCAACGCCATGAACGACTGCTGCATGAACCCATGGGCGTTGTCGCGCTGTTCCTGGACGGTCACGTTCGGGTCGCGCGCCGGCGTCTCACGCGCCGCGTCGAGCACCGGCACGAGTGCGGGATCCACGGGCACGGCCGACCTCCACGAAATGCTGCGGCCCGGCCCCTTTCGGGCCGGGCCGCAGAGCATCGCGCGTTCGTTGGATCAGGGACACCAATCGGCGGGGTTGAGGCGGTGGCCGATGCCGTCCCGACCACCCCATTGCTCCATGGTTGCGCGCCGCCCTCGCGCGTCGGTGACCGTCGCGTTGATGGCGATGTTCGTGGGCCGGCGCACGCTGCCTCTCGGGAAGGAGTAGTGGATGGTGAAGCGGTTGGATTGTCCCGGCTCCTGAAGCACGGTCGCTTGGACGGTCGCGTTGCCGGCTCGCGCGGTTGCGGTCACTCGGTACGGCGTGGCCTGCGGCTGCTGGCTGACCACCACCGACACCCAGGTCGACGTCATGCCGCTGTGGTCGGCGTTGTTGCAGACGCCGGCGCCGTGCTCGTAGATCGGACCGGGACCGATGCGACCCCTAGGGACCTCGATGCGCAACGCCATCGGCGCGGGCGGCGGAGGAGGCGGTGGGGGAGGCGGCGGCTGGTTCCCGTTGCCATTCCCGTTGCCGTTGCCGGCGGGTGGCAGGAAGCGAGGCGGGTCGATCCGGCCGGGCTCGAGCTCGAGCTCGGGGATCGGCGGCTGGTTGCGCCGCGGCGGTGGACGCTCCTCGCCTTCGGGTGGCGCCTGCTCGCCGGCTTCGTCCCCGTCCTCGCGGTCGTCGCCCTCGTTCGCGTCGTCATCTGCCGGTGCGGCGGGCTCCTGCTGGCCGTCGGCCGCGGGGTCGGTACCGGCCGCGCCCGACGGGGCCTCGACCCCAGGGGCAGCGGGCGTGTCGCCGGACGCCACCGTGGTCGGGCCCTCGACGAGGGCGGTCGACGGATCGTCCGCCGCCTGGCGGCGCATGCCCACGCCGATCGCGGTTCCCCCGGCGATGCAGACGAATGCGGTGATCCAGATGGCGGCGGTACGAGCGGTGCGGTGGCGCATGTCCTGGCCCTCTTCCTGGTTGGTCCCCGGCTGGGGTTGTGAGGAGGAGAGCGCCAGCCGGCCCACACCTTGCAGAAATGCCGGGGGAGCCGCCCGTACGATGCGCCCGTGGCGGAGCCGAACGCGTCCGATGAGGCGCTCGAGGAACGCCGCGACTGGCTCTTCGTCCTTGCTCTCCTCTCGGCGGTGCTCCTCGCCGTCGTCTATGTGGTGGCGGTCCGGACCGGGTGGGGCCAACGCCTCGACAACGCCGCGCTCGATGGCCGCACCACCCGCCTGGTGGTGCTCCACGCGACGAGCCTTCTTCTCGACACGATCAGCGTGACGTCGCTCACGCTGCTCGGTGGGGCAGCGCTCGCGATCGCCGTCGGGCGGCGCCGCATCCACCTCGCGGTCACCGCCGCCGCGGTGGTGCTCGGCGCCAACCTCACGTCACAGTTCCTCAAGAACTACTTGCTCGGGCGCCCCGATCTCACCGGGACGAACGATCCGTTGCCCATACCGAGCTTCCCGAGCGGGCACACCACCGTCGCCATGTCGTTGGCCGTGGCGTTCGTGCTCGTGGTCCCGGCGCGGCTGCGTCCGACCGCGGCGATCTTCGGTGCTGCATATGCGTGCCTAGTCGGGACGGGCACCGTCACCGCTGGTGGGCACCGTCCGAGCGACGTGATCGGCGGCTTCCTCGTGGTCGCGATGTGGACGGGCATGGCGGTCGCCGGCCTGATGCGGTGGCGAGGTGCGATCACCGAGCGCGATCCCGACGCGGGTGCTGAACCCGCGGTCACCCCGGCCTTCGCGAGGATCGGCGCGCTGCTGCTCGCGCTCGGGTTCGGCGGCTTCGTCGTCGTGTACCTCGCGATCCGCCAGGACCGGCTCGACGCGGTGCGCCTCGACGGTGCGTACTTAGCGGCCTTGATCGTGATCGTCGGCGCCGGTCTCCTTGTGATGGCTGTGCTGCTGGCCGCGCTCCGCGGCGTCGGGCTGGATCCCTCTCCGGGCGAGGTCATCAGCTCTCGACGACGTCGCCGAAGCGTGGTGCGTTCGAGGCGCTGAGACCGAGGGGTAGGGTCGATTCATGGTGGACGAGCAGGAGATCGAGCGCGCGCTCGTGATCACGGCACATCCCGATGACGTGGACTTCGGGGCTGCTGGCACCGTCGCCACATGGACCGATGCCGGGATCGACGTCGCGTATTGCATCGTCACCGACGGCGACGCCGGCGGTCACGATCGATCGGTGTCACGGCAGGAGATGAAGGAGACGCGTCACGCCGAGCAGACGGCCGCGGCCAAGCACGTGGGTGTGACCGACATCCACTTCCTCGGCTACCCGGATGGTCGGCTCGAGGCCACCCTCGAACTCCGCTGCGACCTGTCTCGCGTCATCCGCGAGGTGCGCCCGCAGCGGGTGGTCTGCCCGTCACCCGAGCGCAACTATGAGCGCATCTACGCGAGCCATCCCGACCACCTCGCCGCGGGTGAGGCCTCGATCTGTGCCGTGTACCCCGACGCGCGCAACCCGTTCGCGCACCCCGAGCTGCTCGTCGACGGGCTCGAGCCGTGGACAGTCGACGAGGTCTGGATCATGGCCACCGCGTCATCGAACGTCTTTGTCGACATCACCAACGTGATCGATCGCAAGCTCGACGCGCTCCAGAGCCACGTCAGCCAGCACCAAGACCCGGCGATGCTCGACAGTCTGATCCGCGACTGGGGCGCGATGGTCGCGGAAGCCGCCGGCTTCCCCCAAGGCCACTTCGCCGAAGGCTTCCAGCGAGTCGCGACCACCTGAACCCCGACGTGCGTCTCTCATCCCGGAATAGCCGGGTGAGGGACGCACCCAAGGGGGTCGGTCAGACGATGACGGTGCGGATGACCTCGCCGGCCTTCATGGCGTCGAAGCCCTGGTTGATCTCGTCGAGCGAGATCGTGCGCGACACCATGTCGCCGATGTCGAGGCGACCGGTCTCCACGAGCTCGACGAGCTTCGGGAAGTCTCGGCGTACCTGCGCCGACCCGTAGACGCACCCGAGCAGTCGCTTCTCCGACAGCACGAGCGGGAACGTCGGCAGGCTGACCTCGGCGTCGAAGCGCGGCACACCGACCGCAACCGCAGTACCGCCGGAGCGCACGCAGTTGAACGCCGTGGTGATGAGCTCGGCCACGCCGATCACCTCGAACGCGTAGTCAGCGCCGCGGCCACTGGTGAGCGCCTGGACCTGCGCCACCACCTCGCCATCGGCCGGGTCGACCGCGTCGGTGGCGCCGAGCTTGAGCGCGGTGTCGCGCTTCAGCGCGACTGTGTCAACAGCGATGATGCGCGCCGCGCCGGCGATGCGCGCACCCTGGATCACGGCCTGGCCCACACCGCCGCAGCCGATCACGACCACGCTGGAGCCCGGCTCGACCTTCGCGGTGTTCAACGCCGCGCCCACGCCCGTGGTCACGCCGCAGCCGATCAGCGCGAGCTGCTCGTCGGGAAGCTCGGTGTCGACCTTCACGATGGACATCTGGTCGCACGTCATCATGTCGGCGAACGTGCCGAGCCCGGTCATCGTGGGCAGCGGGGTGCCGTCGCTGCGGGTGGCCCGCAGGCTGGCCATCACCGTGTAGGTGTTCTCACAGAGGTTCGACTTGTCGTGCAGGCAGAACCAGCACGTGCCGCACGCGGGGATGAACGACCCGATCACCCGGTCGCCCTTCTTGAGCCCGCTCACTTCGGAGCCGACGAAGTCGACAACGCCCGCGCCCTCGTGACCGAGGATCGACGGTGGGGGCATCGGCAGCGTGCCGTTGATGACCGAGAGGTCGGAGTGACAGATCCCGCTCGCGGTGATCTTGACCACCACATCGCGTGGTCCTGGATCGGTGGGCGTGACGTCTTCGACGACAAGCGGTCCGTCGTTCTCGGTGAAGATCGCGGCACGCATCGTGGCTCCCCCTCGGGTTGCTGCTGACTGGCGACGGCGACGCTATCGCGCCGTTGGTACCGGCCATTCGTGCTGCGGCAGTCCGGGTGTGGGCATCCCTTCCCACGCCACGACCTGACCCGGCATGCCGTCCACGGCGTACAGCGTGCGCAGGTCGTCGCCGCCGAAGCAGCAGTTCGTGGTGAGCCCCCGCCCAGGGATCTCGAGGAAGTCGACCTCCGTGCCGTCGGCCTCGAACACTCGAAGGCCATGGTCGATCGTCACTGCAACATAGAACCGACCGTTGGCGTCGACGCAGAACCCGTCGCCGGTCCTCTCGCCGACCTGCTCGACGACCCACTCGCGCCCGCCGTCGGGGAGGAGGCGTTGGAGACCCATTCCTTCGACGACGACCGGTGTCCCGTCGGGCTCGAGCGCAATCCCGTTGCAGTACGCAAAGCCGTCGAACGCGATGCGCGTCGTGCCGTCCGCGGCCAACGTGTGCACGCGTCCGGCGGGCTCTGACGGTGGGGGATAGTGCGGTGGATCGGTGAACCACAGCGTCCCGTGCTCGTCGACCACCAGGTCGTTGGGAGCGAGGAAGCCCTCGTCGAGCAGATACGAGACTTCACCCTGCGGATCGACGCGCTGGATGCCCGGTGTGATCGGTTGGTACTCCGGCATCGGATCGAGCCGCAGGCCAGTGGTCGAGTAATCGATGCCACCGTTCTGGGTGACGACGAAGCCCCCGTCGCTCGCGGCGATCACCGCGTTCGCGCCGCCACCGGTCATCGCGACCGGTTCGACGACGCCGGTGGCGACGTGCACTCGCACCACGGCGCCGTTGGCCACGCTCGTGCACACGAGGGTGCCGTCGGAGCACCACGTCGGGCCCTCCGCGAACCGGATGCCGGTCGCGACGACCTGCAGATCTCGCTCCATGATTCGGCACGCTAGCGGCGCGGCGCGGTCGATAGCCTCC
>JBBECS010000019.1:26155-126708 GCA_040881685.1 Acidimicrobiia bacterium
CAGATCTCGCTCCATGATTCGGCACGCTAGCGGCGCGGCGCGGTCGATAGCCTCCAACAACTCCGCTCTCGGCGCTGCGCGCCGGGCCGCTCCCCACCACCTCGGCGACGGCTATCTGCGCCACACGATACGTGTGGCGCGGTCGATAGCCTCCGTGCATGGGCGAACGAGAGCATGTCGAGACGCGTCTCTTGCTCGTTCGCCACGGCCAGTCCACATGGAACGCCGAGGGTCGCTGGCAGGGCCACTCCGACCCGCCGCTCTCACCGCTCGGCGAGCTTCAGGCGAGCGCTGGGGCCGCCACGGTCACCGAGCTCGGCATCACCGCGGTGTTCAGTTCCGACCTGCTGCGAGCGCGCCGGACCGCAGAGCTCCTTGCACCACCGGAGATCGTGGTGGTCGTCGAGCCGGCGCTGAAGGAGCGCAACGTGGGGGAGTGGGAGGGGCTGACGCGAGGCGAGATCGACGCGCAGTTCCCCGGGATGCTCGACGCGCGCGAGAGCCCGCCGGGTTTCGAGAGCGACGAGTCGCTGGTCGGGCGCGTCTTGCCCGCGCTGGAGACGATCGCCAGCGGGCTCGCCGCTCGCACGTCCGTGCTCGTCGTCACCCACGGCGGCGTCATCCGCAGCCTCGAGCGTCGCCTCGGTGCTCCATCGGCCCCGGTGCCGAACCTGGCCGGCCGGTGGGTCGTCATCGCCGGTGCAGATCTCGTGCTCGGCGACCGCGAGGTGCTCATCGATGCCGACGACGCCACGTTGACGGTCCCCACGGAGGAATGACGACACCCGCTTCTGTCGCCGGTACGATGGTCGGTCCCCTCGAGGCAGGAAGTTGCCGTTGTCTCACCCCGAGCTGGCGTCCGAACAGCTCTATGTCGACGCCGCCTACGTCCGACTCGACGCCATGCGCGACGCCGCCCGGCGCGTCGCCGAGGGCTTTGCCGACATGGGCGCGGGCGGCACGCATCAAGCCCGCCTCGAGCGGGATGCCGCCTTCGACGTGACGCGGCGCCGACTCGCGGCGCTCGACATCGGCGATGCCCCGCTGTGCTTCGGGCGCGTCGATCTCGCATCCAACGGGTCCGTCCCCGCCGAGCCGGCCCAGCCGAACGGCGACTCGGCTGGCGAGTCCACGTACTACGTGGGACGGCTGTCGGTGACCGACGACGAGCAGGTGCCGCTCGTCGTCGACTGGCGGGCGCCGGTCGCCGAGCCCTTCTACCGGGCCACGGCGATCGAGCCGATGGGGGTGGCCCGCCGCCGCCACTTCCTGACCAAGCCGGGACTCGGGCGCGAGCTCGTCGGCCTCGACGACGAGGTGTTCGATCGCGACGCCGTCGAAGCGTCGGGGATGACCGTGATCGGCGAGGGGGCGCTGCTCGTCGCACTCGAGCGGTCGCGCACGGGCCGAATGACCGACATCGTCGCGACCATCCAGGCGGAGCAGGATCAAGCGATCCGCGCCGGTCTCCCTGGCGTGCTCGTGGTGGCCGGCGGGGCGGGCACCGGCAAGACCGCGGTGGCCCTGCACCGCGCCGCCTACCTCCTCTATACGTACCGCCGGCAGCTCGCGTCCCAGGGTGTGCTGCTCGTCGGACCCAGCACAATCTTCCTGCGCTACATCGACCAGGTCCTGCCGTCTCTCGGCGAGGAAGATGTGCAGCTCGCCACGCCGGCGGGCCTCAAGCCGGCGTACCGGGTCGGTGCGCAGGACGCGCCGGCGGTGGCCGTCGTGAAGAGCGACGTTCGCATGGTCACGGTGGTTGCTCGCGCGCTCCGAGACCGCGAGCACCCGCTGGCGAGCGATCTGGTGGTCACGGTCGACGGCATCCGCCTCCGCCTACGCCGAGGGGCGTCGGCGCGCATCGTCGAGCGTGCCAGCCGTCAACGCGGTACGCACAACGAGAAGCGCCCGCGGGTCGCACGCGCGGTGATCGATCAGCTGAGCGAGCAGTACCGGCGCGCGCTCGGTCCGGCCGCGCCCGACGATCCCGAATGGGATCACGAGCTCCACGATCGATTGCGCCGACTCCCGGAAGTGCGCGCCGCGCTCGAGCGGATGTGGCCCGTGCTCACGGGTGGCGAGCTGATCCACGACCTGTTCTCGTTCCCGGCGCTGATTCACTCCGCGGCCGACGGTGTGCTGTCGCGCGACGAACAGGAAGGCCTCCACCGGCCCCGTTCCGAGAGCGTGCGCGAGGTGGCCTGGACCGACGCCGATCTCGCGCTCGTCGACGAAGCCGACGCGCTGCTCGGTTCGCCGGAGGCGGCGCGGCCGCGACGACGCGCCCGACGCCGCGGGAGCGACGACGCGGCCAACCGGGTCGTCGCCGAGCTGGGAGTCGGTGGCTTCATCACCGGTGCTGAGGTCGCGCGCCGCTACGGCAGCGACGAGCCAACGGCCAAGCCCGACGATGACGACCCGCGTACGTTCGGCCACGTGCTCGTCGACGAGGCCCAAGACCTCTCGCCGATGCAATGGCGCATGCTCGCCCGCCGCTGCCCGACCGGTTCCATGACCGTGGTCGGCGACTTCGGCCAGTCCAGCCGCGCTGGCGCGGCGACGAGTTGGGACGCCGTGCTCGAGATCCTGCCCCAGCGCGCACCGTCCCACATGGTCACACTCACGGTGAACTACCGCACACCAGCGGAAGTCATGGAAGTCGCGCACCGGGTGCTGGCCGCGGGTGCTCCCGAGGTCGCGCCCACACGAGCCGTCCGGCGAACCGGGGAGTCGCCGCAGTTCGAGCGGGTCGATCCCGGTGCACTGGTCGAGGTGGCCGCACGCGCCGCGCGTTCGGTCATCGGCGAGGGCACGGTGGCGATCGTGGCGCCGCCCGACGTGCACTCCGCATTGGTCGACGCGCTCGCCGATATCGGGGCGGTCGCCGACTCGGTGGAGGCGCTGGATGCCGCCGTTGCCGTGCTCACGCCGGTGGACGCCAAGGGCCTGGAGTTCGACCACGTGGTGGTCGTCGAGCCGGCGCGCCTCGTTCCGCCCGACGCGCCCGGGCTCCGGATGCTCTACGTCGCGCTCACGCGAGCGACGCGGCGATTGTTCGTGGTTCACTCGGAACCGCTGCCGGAGTCGCTCGCGGCGACCTCGACAATCGGCGGCGCGCCGGTCGCGGCGTCGTAGGCAGGGGCCGACCATGACGAGCATCAGCAGCGCCGATCTCGACCACACGGCAGCCGCCGTGGCGTGGAACCTCGAGGACCTCGTCGATGACCGTGGCGACGCCGGCGTCGACGCGCTTCTCGACGAGGCAGCGGCTCTCGCCGACGAGCTGGCCGATCGTTGCCGCGGTCGACTCGCCGAGCTCGACGCGGTGGGCCTGGCCGAGCTGATGCTCGGGGTGGGTGCGGTCGCGGAACTGCTGGGCAAGGCCGGCTCGTACGCAGGACTGAAGTTCTCCGTCGATACGACCGACCCTGCTCTGGGGGCGCTGATGGCGCGCACCGAGGAGCGCGCAACCGCGATCTCCAACGAGCTCCTCTTTGTGGAGCTCGAGTGGGCTGCGTTGCCCGACGAGCACGTCGAGCCGTTGCTCGTTGCTCCCGAGCTCGAGTTCTGCCGGTACCACCTTGCGGCGGCGCGTCGTTATCGCCCGCACCTGCTCACCGAGCCCGAAGAGCGCCTTCTCAACGACAAGGCGGTCACGGGCCGGAATGCGTGGGGGCGGCTGTTCAACGAGCTCATTTCGACGATCGATCTGGACATCGACGGCGAAGCGGTCGGGCTCGAAGAAGGCTTGTCGCGACTCATGTCGCCCGACCGCGCCGTTCGGCGTGCCGCGGCCGACGGTGTGAGCGCCGGGCTGGCGCCGGGGCTGCGGACCCGCGCGTTCGTGTTCAACACGCTGCTGGCCGACAAGTCGACCGATGACCGGATCCGCCACTATCCGAACTGGCTCGCGAGCCGCAATCTCGACAACCAAGCGAGTGACGAGTCGGTGCAGGCACTGGTAGAGGCCGTCGTGCACCGCTACGACATCCCGCAGCGCTGGTACGCGCTCAAGGCGCAGCTGCTCGGCCTCCATCGTCTGGCCGACTACGACCGCAACGCGTCGGTGGGCGACGCCGAGGCCACATTCGCGTGGTCCCATGCTCAGGAGCTCGTGCTCGACGCCTACGGATCCTTCTCTCCCGAGATCGCCAGCATCGTGCGCAGGTTCTTCGACGACGACTGGATCGACGCTCCGGTGCGCCCAGGAAAGCGACCGGGCGCGTTCTGCGCGTACACCGTTCCGTCGCATCATCCCTACCTCTTGCTCAACTGGACGGCGCGCCGGCGCGACGTGCTCACGCTCGCGCACGAGCTGGGCCATGGGGTGCACGCATACCTCGCCCGCGATCAAGGCGTGTTCCACCAGGCGACACCACTCACACTTGCCGAGACTGCGTCGGTGTTCGGAGAGACGGTCACGTTCGGTCGGCTCCTCGCCGAGACCACCGATCCGTCCGAGCGACTTGCACTCGTCGCCGAGAGCCTCGAGGGTCAGATCGCCACGGTCTTCCGCCAGACCGCGATGAACCAGTTCGAGGATCGCGTGCACACCGAGCGGCGGGAGCGCGGCGAGCTGAGCACCGACCGCTTCGGCGAGCTGTGGTACGAGACCCAGACCGAGATGCTGGGCGACGCGGTCGAGATCACCGACGGTTACCGCTCGTGGTGGTCCTATGTGCCGCACTTCATCGGCACGCCTGGCTACGTCTACGCGTATGCGTATGGGCAGCTCTTGGCGCTGAGCGTGTACCGCCAGTACGAGGAGCGCGGCGCCGAGTTCGTCCCTGCGTACCTCGACCTGTTGTCGCGCGGGGGCTCGGCGCCGCCCGAGGAGCTGGGCAAGGTCGTCGGCGTCGATCTCACCGATCCGTCCTTCTGGGACGGCGGCCTCGAGATCATCGAGGAGCAGCTCGACGCGGCGGAAGGCGCGGCGCAGGCGGCCGGGCGGCTCTAGAGGCGGCCGAGCTCCTGGCGGAGCTGGTCGAGACCCATCGGGCCCAGCTCGAGCGCCCGTGAGTGGAATGTCTTGAGGTCGAAGCCGTGTGTCGCCCTGCGCTTCGCTTCGTCGCGGCACTCGAGCCACACCCGCTCGCCCACCTTGTACGAGATGGCTTGTCCAGGCCACCCGAGGTACCGGTCCACTTCGCTGGTCATGAACTCCTCGTCGAAGTGGCTGCGTTCGATCACGAACGGCAGCGCGAGATCGGGGGTCCAGCGCTCGCCGGAGTGAAAGCTCTCAGTGGCAGGGATCGGGAGCTCGAGGTGCAAGCCGATGTCCACGATCACGCGCACCGCGCGCATGGCCTGGGCGCGCAGCATGCCGAGCTCGAACGCCGCGTCGTCGAGGTAGCCGAGCTCACCCATGAGTCGCTCGGCGTACAGCGCCCACCCTTCGGCGTGACCCGAGTTCGACGCGAGCGTGCGTTGGAACCGGTTCAGGCGATCGGCCAAGTAGCGCATCATCCCGATCTGGAGGTGATGACCCGGCACCGCCTCGTGGTAACAGGTGGACACCTCGCCCCAGAGCGGGAAGCGGGTGCGCCCGAGCGTCGGGTACCACGTGCGTCCGGGGCGCGCGAAGTCTTCCGACGGTCCGGTGTAGTACATCGCCGCCGCACCACCCGGCGGAGCGATCATCGCCTCGCAACGCATGATCGCGTCGGGGATGTCGAAGTGCACGCCGCCGAGCTCCGCGATCGTGCGGTCGATCAGCTCTTGCAGCCATTCGCGCAACGCGTCTTCACCCTCGATCATGCGCGTCGGATCGTTCTCGAGGTGCTCGATGACCGCCGGCAACGGCTCGCCGGGAAGGATGCGTTCAGCAGCGGTGCGCATCGCGTGTTCGATGCGCGTCAGCTCCTCCCAGCCCCATTCGTACGTCTCGGGCAGGTCGAGCTCGGTGCCGTTGAACACCCTTGCCCAGAGCGCGTAGCGCTCGGCGCCGACCGCGTCGTGTTCCGACGCGGCCGGGAGGTACTCGCCCACCAGGAAACGCCCGAGCGCGGCATACGCGGCGGTGGCTCGGGTGGCCACGTCGTCGAGCCGGGCGCGCAGGGCTGGGTCGTCGATCCTGGCCGTGTCGTACTCCTCGACCAGCCCCAGGAAGAACGCCGTGTGCGAGTCGTCGAGTCCGCCCCAGGTGTCGGCCTGACGAGCACACGCCAGGACCTGACGTTGTGCGGCCACCAGGTTCCGGTTCATGCCCTCGCGCAGCGACGCGATGAGCGTGTCGAGAGAATGTGGAACGGCGGCCGCACGCGCCGCGATCGTTTCCCAATCGGTGACGGTCTCGCGCGGCATCAGGTCGAAGCAGATTCGTACTTCGGACACCGGGCTCCCGATGACCCGCAAGGCCCGGAGGTCCTCGCCGGCCGCGGCGAGATCGATCGTTGCCACGAGGTGGTGGCGCAGCACCTCGGCCGCGATGCGATCGAGGTCGTTGCCGAGGGGAGCCGCATCGAGATCCCGGAGCACGCTCTGCGCGTGCAACCGACGTTCCTCGGCGCCGTCGGGGGAGTAGTCGGTGAGCTCGGTGTCGTGTCCGGGGATGCCTTCGAAGGTCGCGGTCACGGGGTCGAGCGCGGCGAAGCGATCGACGAAGGCGTCCGAGATCTCGTTGACGGTGGTGGTCATGGGGCGATGCCGAGCATAAGCGGCGCCGTTCAACGTCGCCTCGCAGCGCGTCCGGGCCCGAACGTGCCACGATCGTCGCCGTGAAGACCGGAATGCGCGCGTGACCAACCTTGCCGGCGCGCATGTCCTGATCACCGGGGGTTCGAGCGGCATCGGTCTCGCCACGGCGGATCACGCGCTCAAGCGCGGTGCGCGGGTGTCGCTCGTGGCCCGGGACGCCGAGCGCCTGGCAACGGCTGAGGACGCGCTTGAGGCTGGGATCGGTGACGCGACCCGGGTGGCCGCCGAGCCGGCTGACGTGACCGATCCGGACGCGTTCGAGTCGGCGTTGTCGTTGTTGTCGGCTCAGTTCGGCCCGGTCGACGTGCTCATCACGAGTGCCGGCGGGGCGCGCCCCGGCCACTTCGAAGAGCTGCCGGCGAGCGTGTTCGAAGAGCAGATGGCGCTCAACTACTTCGGCACTCTTCATCCCATCCGCGCGGTCGTACCGTCGATGATCGAGCACGGGCGCGGTCATCTGCTCCTCGTGTCATCGAGCGCTGGCATCGTCGGCGTGTACGGGTACGCGGCGTATTCGCCAGCGAAGTTCGCGGTCCGGGGGCTTGCCGAGACCCTTCGGTCAGAGCTCAAGCCATTCGGCATCGTCGTTGCCTGTGCGTATCCACCCGACACCGACACGCCGGGACTTGCGCGAGAGGGTGAGACGAAGCCCGCGGCAACTGCCAGCATCTCGGCCACGATCAAGGTGCGCTCCGCCGACAAGGTGGCCAAGGGCATCGTGTCGGGCATCGAGCGGAACCGGCTCGTCATCACGTTCGACTCGTCGACCGCCTTGCTCGCCCGGGTCGGCGGGCTCGTGGGCCCAGTTGTCCGGGCAACCATGGATCGACATGTCCGGCGTGCGAATCGAAGGCGCTCGACCACCCAGGAGTAGGTTCAAGAGCGTGGCGGAGCCAGAGGCGAGCGCCCGTGCCGCAGGGCCGAGAGCGGATATGAACGACGAGGCCACCCGCACGGAGACCGACAGCATGGGGTCGATCGACGTGCCTGCCTCGCGTTATTGGGGTGCGCAGACCCAGCGATCGCTGCATCACTTCTCGATCGGTGACGATCGCATGCCGAAGCCCGTCATCCGGGGGATGGCCGTCCTCAAGAAGGCCGCCGCCCTCGTGAACCAGGATTTGGGCCAGCTCGACCATGAAGACGCCGGTCTCATCGTCCGGGCGGCCGACGAGATCCTCGCTGGCGTCCTCGACGATGAGTTCCCGCTGTTTGTCTGGCAGACGGGTAGCGGCACGCAGACGAACATGAACGTCAACGAGGTGATCTCGAACCGCGCCATCGAGCTCGCGGGCGGCACGATGGGATCGAAGACCCCGATCCATCCCAACGACCATGTGAACATGTCGCAATCCTCCAACGACACGTTCCCTGCGGCCATGCACATCGCGGCGGCGGAGGAAGTCGTGCATCGGCTCATCCCGGCGGTCCGTGAGCTCCGCGACGCGCTGGCCGCGAAGTCCAAGGCGTTCGCCGACATCGTCAAGATCGGTCGCACCCACCTCCAGGACGCGGTGCCGCTCACGCTCGGTCAAGAGTTCTCGGGATACGTCGCGCAGCTCGACGCCGATCTCGATCGCATCGAGCTCGCGCTCCCGGGTCTGTACGAGCTGGCCATCGGCGGCACGGCCGTCGGGACCGGTCTCAACAGCCCGCCGGAGTTCGCGGATCGAGTTGCTGCGAAGATCGCCGAGCTCACGGATCTGCCCTTCGTCTCCGCGCCCAACAAGTTTGCCGCGCTGGCCGCACACGACGCTGTCGTCTTCGCGAGCGGCGCGCTCAAGACGCTCGCCGCGTCACTCATGAAGATCGCCAACGACATCCGCTGGCTCGCGTCGGGGCCGCGCGCCGGTCTCGGCGAGCTTTCGCTCCCGGAGAACGAGCCGGGCTCGTCGATCATGCCCGGAAAGGTGAATCCGACCCAGAGCGAGGCCATGACGATGGTCTGCGTGCAGGTGCTCGGGAACGACACCGCAATCGGGATCGCGGGGTCGCAGGGCAACTTCGAACTCAACGTGTTCAAGCCGGGGATGATCTTCAACTTGCTCTCCTCGGTCGGTCTGCTCGCCGACTCGTGCACGAACTTCCGCCGCTTCGCCGTGGAGGGTCTCGAGGCCAATCGGGACCAGATCGAGGAGCACGTGCGCAATTCGTTGATGGTCGTCACCGCGCTGACGCCGCACATCGGCTACGACAAGGCCGCCGAGATCGCCAAGCACGCGCACCACAACGGCACCAACCTCAAGGCGGCGACCGTGGCCCTCGGGCACCTCACGGCTGAGGAGTTCGACCGCCTCGTGCGCCCCGAGCACATGACCAAGCCGGGGTAGCACCCCGCCTCGGGCATTCCCGATCTGCTTGGTCGGGAATGCCGGGCGCCGTCCGCGCTGTTCCAGGCCATGTGACGACAACCGATCGAGCCACGCTTCCCCTGCTGCCCCTCACCACCGGGGTGGTCCTCCCGCAGATGGTGGTCACGCTCGCCCTCGAGAGCGACGAGGCCCAGGTCGCGGCCGACGCCGCCGGCACCACCGAGGGCAACGGCCTGCTCCTGCTCGTGCCGCGCATCGAAGGCCGGTACGGGAAGGTGGGGACGGTCGCCCGGATCGAGAGCGGCGGTGAGCTACCCGGCGGTGTGCGTGCCGTCGTGTTGCGCGGTCTGCATCGGGCGCAGGTCGGCGTGGGCGTGGCGGGCACCGGCGACGCGCTGTGGGTCGAGGCCGAAGAAGTGGAAGAGCCCTCCGAGCCGTCGGAGCGGTCCCGCGAGCTCGCGCGGGAGTACCGCGCCATCGTGGCGATCATCGCCGAGCGCATGGGGGCCGGCCGTCTGCACGAGGCGCTCCAGGGCGTGACCGAACCCGGCGCGCTCGCAGACACTGCGGGTTGGTGGCCCGATCTCGCGCTCGAGCGGAAGCTGGAGCTGCTCGAGACGCTCGACGTGGAGGAGCGCCTCGAAAAGGTTCTCGGTTGGGCGCGCGACGCGCTCGCCGATCTCGAGGTGGCGGAGAAGATCCGCACCGAGGTCTCGGACGGGATGGATCGTCAGCAGCGTGAGTTCCTGCTGCGCCGGCAGCTCGACGCGATCCGCAAGGAGCTCGGCGAGGGCGACGACGACGCGGTGTCGGAGTATCGACGCCGCATCGAAGAGGCTGCGCTGCCCGACGCGGTGCGCGAATCGGCGATCCGTGAGGTGGATCGGCTCGAGCGGGCGGGGGAGCAGGGCCCTGAGCAGGGTTGGATCCGGACGTGGCTCGACACGGTGCTCGAGATCCCATGGGGCACGCGGTCCGAGGACGCACTGGAGCTGGATGCCGCGCGCGCGGTGCTCGACGCCGATCACACAGGGCTCGACGACGTGAAGGATCGCATTGTCGAGCTGCTCGCCGTCCGTCGTCTGCGCGCGGAGCGCGGCATGAGCGATGTGCCCGGACGCGGCGTGGGTGCGATCCTGGCGCTGGTCGGTCCTCCCGGCGTGGGCAAGACCTCGCTCGGTGAGTCGATCGCGCGCGCCCTCGGACGCGAGTACGCGCGGGTGGCGCTCGGCGGTGTGCGCGACGAGGCCGAGATCCGCGGTCACCGACGCACGTACGTCGGCGCCCGACCGGGGCGCATCGTGCGCGCGCTGACCGAGGCCGGGACCATGAACCCGGTGATCGTGCTCGACGAGGTCGACAAGCTCGGCGCCGACTGGCGGGGAGACCCTTCCAGCGCGTTGCTCGAGGTGCTCGACCCCGCGCAGAACCACACCTTTCGTGACCACTACCTCGAGGTCGACCTCGATCTGTCCGACGTGCTGTTCATCGCGACGGCCAACGTTGCTGAGACCATCCCCGGGCCGCTGCTGGACCGGCTCGAGGTCTTGCGCCTCGATGGCTACACCGAAGACGAGAAGGTCGCGATCGGTCGGGAGCACCTCCTCGCGCGCCAGCTCGAGCGCAACGGGCTCGAGTTGCGCGACGTCGAGATCTCCGACGAGATCCTGCGCCTGGTCGTGGTCGACTACACACGCGAAGCGGGCGTGCGCAACCTCGAGCGGGAGCTCGGAAAGTTGCTACGCAAGGTCGCGGCGCGGGTCGTTGGCGGCGAGGACGCGCGACCACTCGACGTCGACGAAGAGGTCGTGCGCAAGGCGCTCGGACGAACGCGCTTCTTCCCGGAGGTCGCGGAGCGGGTCGGCGCGCCGGGCGTGGCCACCGGGCTCGCCGTGACCGGCACCGGCGGCGACGTGCTGTTCATCGAGGCAACGACCATGGATGGTGAGCCCGGGCTCACGCTGACGGGTCAGCTCGGTGACGTGATGAAGGAGTCAGCCCAGATCGCGCTGTCGTACGTTCAGGCGCACGCGAGTGCGCTCGAGATCGAGGACGCCAGGGCGCGGCGTCGCGTGCACGTGCATGTTCCGGCGGGCGCGATCCCCAAGGACGGGCCGTCCGCGGGAGTCACGATGACGGCCGCGCTCGCGAGCCTGCTCACCGGACGGGCCGTGCGCCCCGACGTCGGCATGACAGGCGAGGTCACGCTGCAAGGGCGTGTGCTGCCCATCGGCGGCGTGAAGCAGAAGGTCCTCGCGGCGCAACGGGCCGGGCTCACCACCGTGATCCTCCCGGCGCGCAACGGTCCCGACCTCGACGACGTGCCCGAGGCTGTGCGCGACGAGCTCACGTTCCACCTCGTCGACGACGTCGGTGAGGTCCTCGCGCTCGCGCTCGAGCCCGAGTCCCACGCCGAGGCGGCGTAGCTCCCCTACTCGACGGCGACCGCGGCGGCGAAGTCGAGTTCTTCGCCAGGCTCGACGGGGAAATGGCAGGCGACGAACTGCTTGGGCCGGATCTCGCGCACCTCGGGCTCCTGCTCGGTGCACACGTCCTGCGCCTTCGGGCACCGCGTCCGGAATCGGCAGCCGCTCGGCGGGCTCATTGGTGACGGCAGCTCGCCCCCGAGGATCTTGTCGGAGTCGGGACGCACCTCAGGATCCGGTTCGGGGATCGCGGCGAGCAGCGCGGCCGTGTATGGATGCGCCGGACTCGCGTACATGTCATCGGGCGTTCCGAACTCGCAGAACTTCCCGAGGTACATCACGAGCACGCGGTCGCTCACGTTCTTCACGACGGCGAGGTCATGGGCGATGAACACGAGCGTGAGCCCGTAGCGCTCCTTCATGTCGCGTAGCAGGTTGATGATCTGGGCCTGCACCGACACGTCGAGGGCCGAAACCGGCTCGTCGCAGATGATGAGCTTCGGCTCGGTCACGAGCGCGCGGGCGATCGAGATGCGCTGGCACTGCCCACCCGAGAACTCGTGCGGCCGACGGCCGCCGTTGGCGGGATCGATGCCGACGGTCTCGAGGACCTCTTCCACCTTCTTGGCGCGCGATTCGTCGTCGCCAATCTCCCAGATCTCGAGGCCCTCGGCCACGATGTCGCGGATCTTCCGGCGCGGGTTCAGCGACGAGATCGGGTCCTGGAAGATCATCTGCATGCGTGGGCGCATGCGCCGCAGCTCCTCGCCGTGCAACGCGGTGAGCTCGACGCCGTCGAGCTTCACGCTGCCCGAGACCGGCGGCGGCAGTTGGATCACTGCGCGACCGGTCGTTGACTTGCCACACCCCGATTCACCGACGAGCCCGACCGTCTCGCCCTCGATGATGTCGAAGCTGAGGTTGGAGACGGCGTTTACCTTCAGACCCGAGCGCCGGCCGCCGACCGGGAACTCCACGACGAGGTGCTCGACGCGGAGCATGGCTTCTCCGTCGGGCCGGAGGTGCGCCGTGCCGCTCCCTGCCATCAGCTTCCCCCGGACGTCTTCGACATCGTCATGGCCTCGGCTGCTGCCAGCGCGTCGGCGGCCGCGAGCGCCTTGGCGGCCGCGATTCCCTCGCGGCGGTTCTTCTCGAACGCCTCATTGCCCTCAGGTGTGCCGACCGGGAACCAGCAGCGGAACTCGTGCCCGCTCGTGGGGCCGGGCGTGAGCGGCGGCTCCTCTTCGTGGCAACGGTCCTGCACGTACGCGCACCGTGGTGCGAACTTGCAGCCTTTGGGCGGGTTCACGAGGTCAGGCGGCCGTCCGGGGATCGTGGCCAGCCGCGTGTGGCTCTCGTCAGCGAGCTTGGGAATCGAGGAGAGCAGTGCCTGCGTGTACGGCATCTTCATCTCGCGGAAGAGCACGTTCGTCGGTGCCTTCTCCACGATCCGGCCGGCGTACATCACCGCGATCTCGTCGGCGCGTCCGGCGACCACCCCGAGGTCGTGCGTGATGAGCACCAACGCCATGAAACGCTCGCGCTGCTGCTCGGCCATGAGGTCCAGCACCTGGGCTTGCACCGTGACGTCGAGCGCCGTCGTCGGCTCGTCGGCGAAGAGCAGCTTGGGTCCGGCTGCGAGTGCGACCGCGATGCACACCCGCTGGCGCATGCCGCCCGAGAGCTGGTGCGGGTACTCCTCCAATCGACGGTGCGCTTCGGGGATGCGCACGGACTTCAGCAGGTTCTCGGCGAGCTCCTTCGCGAAGTCCTTCTCCACGTCGAGGTGCTGGCGGATCGACTCGGTGATCTGCTTGCCGACCTTCATGACCGGGTTCAGGGAGGTCATCGGGTCCTGGAAGATCATCGACATCTGCGAGCCCCAGTACGCGCGCATCTCCTTGGGGGTGAGCGCGATCAACTCGTGACCCTCGAAGCGGACCGATCCCTCGCGAACGAGACCGCGGCGGGGGAGCAGGCCCATGACCGAGCGGGAGAGCACGGTCTTGCCGCTGCCCGACTCGCCGACGATCCCGATCGTCTTGCCCCGCTCCAACGTGAACGACACACCATCGACCGCCCGCACGAGTCCGCGATCGGTCTCGAAGTAGGTCTTGATGTCGACCACCTCGAGCAGTGGGCCCTGGTGCTCCTCGGTGAAGCGGGCGTCGGTCAAATCCCCGCCTCCCGTACGTCGAAGCGCGCCCGCACCACGTCACCGAGGTAGTTGAGCGAGAGCACGGACAAGAAGATGAGGATCGCAGGCTCGATCACGACATGGGGTGAACCGGCGAGCAAGAAGCCGCGGTCGAGCGCGATCATGTTTCCCCACGACGGCGTCGGTGGCTCGACGCCCACGCCGAGGATGCTCAAAGCGCCCTCGGCGACGATCGCAACGGCGATGCCGAGCAACGCGATGGAGAACATCGCCGGTAGCACGTTGGGGAGCACCTCTCGGATCATGATGCGCAGGTTCTTTGCGCCCTGGGCGCGGGCCGCGAGCACGAACTCGCGCTGTGACCAGGTCAGCGCGCTCGCACGGGTGATGCGGCCGAGAAGGGGGATCGCCACCACGCCGATGGCGATGATCAAGATCAGCTCCCTCGGCAGGCCTGTCCCGCCTCCGCCCGCCGCGCTCTGTGTCGCGAGGAACGCAACCAGCGCCAGCGCGAGGATGATGGCCGGGATCGAGAGCAGCACGTTGAAGAAGCCCGTGAGGACGGTGTCGATCTTCCCGCCGAAGTACCCGGCGAGCATCCCGAGACTCCCTCCTATGGCGAAGCCCAGCGCCACGGCGCCGACTGCGACGACGAGCGACGTGCGGGCGCCATACACCAGGCGCGCCAGCATGCTGCGGCTGTTGCCGTCGCCCCCGAGTGGGTAGCCGCGAGCAGTGCCCTCGTCGGCAAAGGGTCCCCGACCGGCGATGTCGCACTGCTCGATCTCGCGGCCGAGGCGGACGGCCGTCGGGCACGGACGGTCGAGGGTGATCGTCTCGGAGGGGTCGCCGACCGGCAGCACGGGCGCGAGGATCGCCATCCCCACCATCAGCGTGAGCCAGGCGATGGCGAGCCACGCGCCGAGACCGAGCGTGCGCTTGCGCTGCTCGGCTCCGGCCTCGATCGCGGCCATCGGGATGAGCCCACCTTCGACGACGAATCCCTCGCGCTCGGCGTCGAGCAGCGCCTTGCCGGTGGGCGCGACGAGCACGTCGCCGCCGCTCGGCTGGCCGACGCTCTCGGGCGTGTCAGCTGGCGGCGCGGGCACGACGGATCCTTGGGTCAACGACCGTGTAGAGGAGGTCGACGAGGAAGTTGACGAGGACGAAGAGCGCGGCGATCACGAGGATCAGGCTCTGGAGGGTCACGTACTGCTTCGTGTTCAGGGCGAAGACGATGGCCTTGCCCATCCCGCCGAGGTTGAAGATCACCTCGACGACCACCGCGCCGCCGATGAGCGTTCCCACGTTGAGTCCCGCGACCGTGAGAAGTGTGATGCTCGACGGGCGCAGCGCGTGGCGCCAGAGGATCCGGCGGTCGGAGATGCCCTTCGAGCGGGCCATCGTGATGAAGTTCTCCTGGAGAGTCGCGATCATGTCGCTGCGCAGCAGTCGCATGTAGATAGCGATCTGCCCAACGGCCAGCGTGACCGAGGGCAGGATCATGGTCTTGATGTGCTCGCCGAAGTTGCCGGTACGGCTCGAGTCGAAGATCGGGTCGAGCCACCCTGGCTCGTACCCGACGCTGGGTAACCATTTGAGCTCGGCACCGATGATGAACGACAGCAGCAGCCCCAGCACGAAGTTCGGGAGCGCGAGCAGCCCGAAGGCGGTGGCGTTCAGGCTCCGGTCGGCCCGGGTGCCGGCGCGGTACGCGGTGAACACCCCGAGCGGGATGGCGAACGCTAGCGCCAGGATCTGCGCGTAGAGCATGAGCTGGAGCGAGACCGGCAGCGCGGTCTTGAGCGTGTCGGTCACGGGCCGACCCGAGCCGTAGTCCTTGCCGAGGTCGAACGTCGCGACCTGGGCCAGGTAGTCGACGTACTGCTTGGGGAGCGAGTTGTTGAGGCCGAGGTCGCGACGGACCTCTTTGGCCCGCTCGGCTGCCACGGAACCGGGCAGCCGCCGCGTCGGCACGAGGATGTCGACCGGGTCGCCCGGGATGATGCGGATCAGGAAGAACGTGAACGTGGCGACAAGCCACAGCACGATCAGGAACTGGATCAGCCGCGAGGCAATCATGCGCAACGCGAGCGCTCCGTCCTCATGTCATGTCCCGCACATCACGCGAACCGTTGGGTGGCTCCTACCCCTTCGCGATCCCCAAGACCGGGATGCGGCCGTAGACGAACAGCGGTTTGCCGCCGCCGTCGGGCAGCTTCGGCAGCTTGACCTTGACGTTCTTCGCCGAGCCGATCGTCCAGTCCACATACCACATGGGCAGGATGTACACGTTCTCCGAGATGGTCTGGTTCACCGTCTCGTAGAAGTCCGTGCGCTCGTTGATGTCTGCCGTGAGGCGTCCGGCCTGGAGGGCGTCCTCGAGCCCGGCGTCCTCGACCCTGCCGAAGTTGACGAGCGAGCCGTCCCCGAACCACGGGACCAGATCGACGTCGATCATGTTGGTGGCGCCGCCGTGCTGGTTCCGGAAGAGGAACAGGCCGAAGTTTCCGGCGATGGCGTCGTTGATGAACGAGGCCTGCGCCGCGGTCGGCGGGAGAGTCACCGTCATCCCCGCCTTCTCCAGTTGCTCCTTGACGATCTGTGCCTCTCGCACGTTCGACGGGTCGCTGGTGTCGGCGAGCAGCGTCACGTCGAAGGATCCGGTGGCGTCGATCACCTTCTGGACGAGCGCCTTGGCCTTCTTGAGGTTGAACTGCGGGATGCCGGCGTCGGGCAGGTACCCGGGTGCATCGACGTCCATGATGCCGTCGGCCAGGGTGAACAGACCCTTGTTGGAGATCTGGTTGATCTCGTCGCGATCGATGGCGTACGCGACGGCCAGGCGACCGTCGAGCGTGTCGAACGGCGGCTTGGCGCTGTTCATGAAGTAGTAGCGGACCTCACGCACGCCCGGCTTCTGGACGACCAGGTTGAAGTCGCTCTTCACCTTGTCGAGCTGGAGGATCTCTTGCGCGGCGTCGAGGTGCAAGACGTCGAGCTCACCGCCTCGGAGCGCAGTGAGGCGCTGGGCGGACTCGGGTACCGGCACGAAGGTGAGCTTGCTGGCCTTCGGGTAGCCCTCCTGCCAATAGTCGGGGTTGGCGTCGAGGACCGTGCTCTCGCCCGGCGTCCAGCACCCTTCGTTGCACACAAACGGGCCGGTCCCGATCATGGTGGTGGCGCACTCGTCGCCCAGGTTCAGCTGCGCCGGCGCAACGATGCCGAACCGGCCGGTCCCGTAGAGGTACGAGGGGTACTGGGGCATCGGCTGCGTGAGCCTCACCAGGACCGTGAGGTCGTCGACGATGTCGTTGCTCACCAGGAGCTTCTGGAGGAAGCTCGAGAAGAGCGGCGCGCTCTGCGGTGCGCCCGGTTCACCGGAGTACGTGTCGAGGTTGAGCTTGAGCGCCGTGGAGTCGAGCGGCGTGCCATCGTGGAAGGTCACGCCTTCACGCAGCTTGATGGTGTACTCGGTGAAGTCGGCGTTGGGCGTCACCGCCTCGGCCAGGTACGGCACGTACTCGCCCTTGGTGTTCGGCACCATCAGCGTGTCGTAGACCGCCGCCGCCACCTGGATGCCGGAGATGGCGAGCTGCGACCGGGGCAGGCAATAGCCGTTGGCGGTGTCGGTCTCGTTCTCGAGCCCGAACGTGATCTCGCCGCCACTCCCTGCGCCGTGGGCACGGCGGTCGGGTGCGGACGCGCCGCCCGACGTGGCGAACGTCGTGCTCACGAGCGCCAGCGCGGCAACCGACGCGGCCAAGCGGGCGAGGCGTCGCCGAGATGCGGTCCGGTGCGAGTCGATCACCATTGATCCCCCGTGGGAGCCGGGTCATGCCCGGCGTCTGTGTCGTGCCAGAGCCACGACGGGATGTGACCCCCGTCACGTCGCCAGCACTCTAGAAGGCCCGGCCGCGCTGTCAATCGCGGGGCGGGGCCAGGGGTGGGTGGTGTCTGGCCTGCGATGCTGTGGCCCGTGGTGGGCGAGGTCGCGCTGGCGGTGGCGGGAGTGGTGCTGATCGGCGCCGTGCTCGACTCGGCGCTGCGCACCTTCGTCCTCCCTCGAGGTGCACGAACCCCCCTGACGCGTTGGGTCTTCGTCTCCCTGCGGGCGCTGTTCGATCTCCTGGCCCGTCCGGCCCGCTCCTACGAGCGCCGCGATCGGGTCATGGCGCTGTACGCCCCGATCGGGCTCCTGAGCCTCGTCGGGGTCTGGGTCGTGATGGTGATCACCGGGTTCACCTTCATCTTCCGTGCCGTCAGCGTGGAGTCGTGGACGCGCGCCTTCGAGCTGAGCGGCTCGTCGTTCCTTACGCTCGGCTTCGTGAGCCCGCCCAACGATCCCGGCGACTACATGATCGTGTTCGCGGAGGCCGCGGTCGGGCTTGGTGTCTTGGCCCTGCTCATCAGCTACCTCCCGACCATCTACAGTGCGTTCTCGCGTCGAGAGGTGCTGGTCGCCAAGCTCTCGGTGCGCGCCGGTGAGCCGCCGTCGGGGGTCGAGATCCTCATCCGGGCCCAGACGATGCAGCGGTTCAACCTGCTCGACGAGTTCTGGACCGAGTGGCAGACGTGGTTCGCCGAGCTCGAGGAGACGCACACGTCGCTCGGCATGCTGAGCTTCTTCCGCTCGCCCCAGCCCGACCGGTCGTGGGTGACCGCCGCCGGGTCGGTGCTCGACGCGGCCGCGCTCTACAACTCGGTGCTCGCCGTGCCCTGGTCACCGAACGCCGGCGCGTGCGTGCGGGGCGGGTTCCTCGCCATGCGGACCATCGCCGACTACTTCGGCCTTCCGTACGACCCCGACCCGGCGTCAACCGATCCGATCAGCATCGCCCGCGACGAGTTCGACGCCGCGTGCCGCTCCTTCGAGGAGGCGCGCCTGCCGATGAAGGACGATCGGGATCAGGCGTGGCGCGACTTCCAGGGCTGGCGCGTGAACTACGACGCGGTGCTGCTTGCGCTCGCCGGTCTGACCATGGCGCCGTACGCACCCTGGTCGTCGGATCGCTCCCTGGCCCGGCGGGCTGGGCTGATCAAGCGCCTGGCGAGCCGACGCCCTCGAACAAGGAGGTCTCTCTCAGATCCGACGGCGCCCCCCGCTTGATGAACCATTCGATGCCGAACGCTTCCCGGAAGAACTCCGGTGGCATCGCAAGGAAGAAGTGCGACTCGCCGACTTGGCTCGCGTGCTCGGCGAGGGCGGCGCGCTTGAGGTCGGCGAATTCGCGCACGTCCACCGTCGTCGTGATCAGCGCCTCGGGCACGCCGATCTTGATGTCCTCGGGATCGGTCACGCCGTCCGGCATCTCGATGCCGGAGTCGGCCAGCTCCGCCGCATGCGCCTTCATCATCCGCCGGATGGCGTCGGCGTTCATGGTCGTCTCGTAGACGCGGGGCGTGCCGGCAATCTCCGCCGCGCGCACGCCCACGCGGTGTACCTGGATGTGGTCGGGGTGCCCGTAGCCGCCGTTCTCGTCGTAGACGACGAGCACCTCGGCGTCCTCGTCGCGCAGGATGGAAGCCAGGCGATCGGCCGCCTCCTGCACGTCAGCTGACCAGAAGGAGCCCGGCGCGTCGTTCTCGGGCAGACCGGCCATCCCCGAGTCGTGGTACCCGAGAAACTCGACCCTCGCGATCCCGAGGATCTCCGCGGCCCGCGTCACCTCGTCCACCCGCCGATCCGTCAAGGTCTCCCCGGGGTCGAGGAAGCCGTCGGGCACCTCGCCGAGCTCGCCGCGGGTTGCGAGCACGAGCACCACCCTGCGCCCGGTCGACGCCGCTTGTGCGATCACGCCGCCGGTGGCGATCGTCTCGTCATCGGGGTGGGCGTGGAAGCACACCAGGGTCCCGGCCATCTCCTCATGGTCGCGCGCCGGTCGGCGACGCCAGGCCAGTCCTGGCGGGCCCTCGGGGCTGACCTGACGTGAGCGTCACACGATTCCTCGCTAGAGTGCCGCCCAGTCGTCGACCGTTGGGTCGATCGAACCAGGGGGGAATGGATGCGCCGAGTCTTGGCCGTCATCACGGTGTCGTTGGTCGTCGCCGCGCTCGTCGGGACCCAGGTGGTCACCGCGGGTGCTGGCGGGGGTGGGAAGGTTCCCGGCGTCACCAAGACAGAGATTCGAGTGGGCGGCTACGCCAGCCCACCGAACGACACGCTGAACGTCGCGTACCCGGACGGGTTCGATGGCACCGAGGCGTACTTCGACATGATCAACAAGAAGGGCGGGGTCTTCGGCAAGAAGCTGAAGCTCGTCGAGAAGGGCAGCGACCAGGGCCAGGCGTCGACCGGCGCCATCACCGTGCGCTCGCTCGTGGAAGAGAAGAACGTCTTCGCGGTGCTGCCAATCATGACGAACTCGTTCACGTTGGGCGGCAAGTACTTGAGCGACAACAACGTTCCGGGCTTCGGCATCAACGTCGAGCCGGCATGGTGCGGCACCGCCGACGAGCAGGCTGTCATTGAGCGGGCGCTCATCGATAACAACGAGATCCAGCAGTGCCCCCGCGACAACCTGTTCGGCGAAAAGGGCTCGTTCCTGTGCTTCGAGTGCCCAGGCATCGCCCCGTCGTACATCGCTCTGGAACGCGGATACACGAAGGTGGCGGTGTTCGGCTACACGCACATCTCCTCGCGGAAGTGCGTCACCGGTGTGAACCAGGGCTTCGAGAAGTTCGGCATCGAAGTCGCGCACTCCAACGCATCGCTCGAGTTCGGCTTCAGCATCGCCGAGGTCCAGGCCGACGTTCAGGCCATGAAGGATCAGGGCGTGCAGTTCGTCGCCACTTGCATGGAGTTCAACGGTGGCTTCAAGCTCTCGCAGGGCCTCAAGCAGGCGGGCGTCGACGACGTCGTCTTCTACGCACCTGAGGGCTACAAGCAGTCGACGCTCGACGACGCCGGCGACGCGCTCGAGGGTTGGATCTTCCGACTCGGCTTCGCTCCCTGGCACGGGCAGGACCTGCCCAAGGGGACGAAGGCGTTCCTCAAGGCCATGAAGAAGAAGGGTGTCGAGCCCAGCGAGCACAACCAGGCGGGCTGGATCAACGCCGCGCTGCTCGTCGAGGGCATCAAGGCTGCCGGCAAGAACTTCGACCGACAGTCGGTGATCGACGCCATCAACGGCATCACCGACTTCACCGCCGACGGCATGCTGCCGCCCATCGGCTGGCAGCCGAGTGGTGGCGGTCACGGTGCGGGTTACGAGGCCTGCGACGTGTACGAGGAGGTCCAGGGCGGCGAGTTCGTCACGATCTTCGGCCAGCCGGGCCAGCCGTTCGTGTGCTTCCCGCTCACGCCCGCGCTGCCCGACACGCTCGAGCCGTACTACCGGCCGCTGAAGTCAGGGGAGACCGCGCCGACGTTGGTGCCGGAAGCCGCTGTCCAGCCCTGACCAACAACACGAGGACGTTCCCGACGGTGACATCCGGCATCGGCAAATAGGTCGCGCGCATGGACCAATTCGCCGACTGGGTGATCCAGGGTGTGCCCATCGGGTGCATCTACGGTCTCGTCGCCGTCGGGCTCGTCCTCACGTACAAGACCTCAGGTGTCTTCAACCTCGCGTTCAGCGGCCAGGCGTTCTTCTGCGCATGGTTCTGGTACGACCGCATCGAGAACCACGGCTGGCCGATCTGGCTGAGCTTCGTGATCACGGTGTTCGTGGTCGCACCACTCGTCGGTCTGCTCCTCGACCGCGCGCTGTTCCGATTCATGCGAACGGCGTCGTGGCAGGTGAAGCTCGTCACCGCGCTCGGCCTCGTCGTGGCCTTCCCCGAGATCGTCAAGGCGCTCTATAGCTACACGCCGGCCACGTTCGTCCCGAGCCTCTCCGAGACGTTCATCGGGCGCAGCCCGTTCGATCCGTTCCAGATCGGCGACTACACGATCCCGCCCGACGCCGTGATCGTGGTGATCGTCACCGTGGTGGCGGCAGCGGCGCTCGGGCTGCTCTTCCGCTACACCGCGATCGGCCTTCAGATGCGGGCGGTCGTGGAGAGCCCACGCATGGTGGAGCTCGCGGGCGTCGACTCCGACCGAGTGGGCATGGTCGCGTGGATGCTCTCGAGCACCGTCGCCGGGCTTGCCGGCGTGCTCCTTGCGCCGCTGTACCAAGAGGTCAACGGCACGGCCTATCAGCTGGTGATCGTGGCCGCGATCGCCGCAGCTTCGGTCGGCCGGTTCACCAACATCCCCATGACGCTCGCCGGGGCCATCGGCATCGCGTTCTCGGCGCGGGCCCTCCAGGACATCATCGGCGGGACGAACATCGCCGACGACATCCAGCCGTCGTTGCCGTTCCTGGTGCTGTTCCTGCTGCTCGTGTTCTGGTGGCGGCTTCGGGAAGGCACGGCGGCCGCCGATCCTCTTGCCGGCGTCGATCCGCCCCCGCCGGCCATGGCCCAGGAGTACAAGGACGCGGCGCTCCAGAAGACGACGAGGATCATCTTCCCGGTGTTCATGCTCGGCTTCCTCGTGGTGATGCTCACGCTGGTGAGTGGTCCGTGGGTTGGCCGCATCACGCTCGCGTTCGTCTTCGCGATCATCTTCCTGTCGATCACCGTGTTCACGGGCTTGGGCGGGCAGATCTCCTTGGCGCAAGCGACGTTCGCATCGGTCGGTGCCTTCGGCGTGGCGCACCTCGCCCGCGACCTCGACGTGCCGGTCCTGCCCGGCCTGCTCATCGGCGCGGTGGCCGCCGCCGCGCTGGGCGCGGTCCTCGTGTTGATCATCGATGGTCTGCCCGCGCTGATCGGCCGCTTCACCGGTCGCGCGCCGGGACGCCTCTCAGGGCTCTACCTGTCGCTTGCCACGTTTGCGTTCGCGTTGATGATGGACAAGACGGTGTTTCGCCGCGAGTCGGTGATCGGAGGCGACTCCGGCCTCGAGGTCAACCGACCCGACGCAATCTTGGGCGATGACGAGTGGTTCCTCGTGGTCTTCGCGATCTTCGCGGTCGTGGCGTTCCTCGTGATCCTCATCCGCAAGGGGACCACCGGCCGCGCCATGGCCGCGTTGCGCGGCAGCGACCCAGCCGCGGCGTCGATCGGCATCAATGCCCGGGCGTTGCGCATGACGCTGTTCGCCTTCTCCGCCGGAGTCGCCGGCCTCGGCGGCGGGGTGCTCACGTTGCACGCACAGAATGCGACGCCGCGAGAGACGATCTCGTTCCTCGGGATCGTCTGGGTGGTGCTCGTGGTCACGCTCGGCGCTCGGACGGTCGACGGCGCCGTCAACGCGGCACTTGGCTTCGTGATCTTCTCGACGTTCCTGCTGCCGGAGCTCGGCTTCCGCCCCGAGTTCGCCATCATGCTGTTCGGACTCGGTGCCATCACGTATGCCCGTCATCCCGAAGGGATCGTCGAGTTCCAGACCCGCAAGAGCATCCTCTCCACGATCCGACAGCGCGCCTTGGGTCTGCGCGCCAAGCAGCTGAAGCGCGAGGGCACGCTGCCCAAGGAGTACTGGCCGGTGCGACTCGCGGCGATGCCGGTACTCGCCGGCCCAGCGCTGTTCTTCGCCTACATCTTGATCGGGAGCCTGTTCACGGACGGCTGGCTCAGCGTGCGCAGCCCCACCATCCTCTTCTTCATCGTGCCGAGCCTGCTGTACGCGCTCGGGTGGGCCGTCGTGACGAGTGTGCGGCTCGAGCGGGATGGTGGCGTGCGGTTCGGTTGGCTCTACTTGGGCGCCGGGGGTGCGGTGGGCGCGCTCGTGGGCGTGTTCTTCGACAGCAAGGGCTGGCCGCTGCGAGGCAGCCTGCTCGACTGCGTGCTCGTCGGCATCGCCGCGGGAACGGCGGTTGTTGCCTTCTTCCTGTTGCCGGTGCACGTGCAACGCATCGCCAAGAAGCGCAACTGGGTCAGCACGCCGATCTCGTGGCACGCGGGGCGGGCTCCCGCCGGGTTCATTCTGTTCGGTGCTCTGCTCTTCCAACGGACCACGCTCACCGGCGGTACGAGCGGGAGCTTGTTCGAGCAGGGCAAACCGCCCGCGGGGTGGCCGGCGTTCTTTATCGTCACGGCCTTCGTGATCGCGTGGGTGCGCTGGGTGGCCGATGTGCAGGCCGCGGTGAACGAGCTCGCCATCGGGGGCGAGGGCTTCGAACCGCCCGAGGAGAAGGCCTTCGTGGCGGAGCGTGAGGTCGCGATCCCGGCGCCGACCGGAGGTGCGCAATGACCGACGTGGCGACCACGGCGGAAACGGCGAGTGCGCCGAACGGGCGCGGCAAGCTGCTGGACGCGCGCCAGATCACCAAGCGATTCGCGGGCATCACTGCGCTGAACGCGGTCGACATTGACGTCGAGTACGGCGAGCTGGTCGGGCTGATCGGTCCGAACGGTGCCGGGAAGACCACGTTGTTCAACTGCCTGCTCGGCATGCTGCGCCCGGAGGAGGGAAGCGTGGAGTTCGACGGGCGGGAGATCAGCGCGCTTCCCGTCTACAAGCGCGCGCGCCTCGGGTTCGGGCGCACGTTCCAGCGCCTCGAGCTCTTCGCCGGGATGACCGTGCGCGATCACTTCCTCGTGACCGAGCGTCAGCGCAACGGCTCGGGCCGGCTGTGGAAGGACCTGCTGAACCTGTCGAAGCCCACCGCCGACGAGCACGCGCTCGCCGAGCGCATGATCGAGCTGCTCGAGCTGAAGCGGGAGGCCGACGAGCCCGTCGAGTCGCTCAGCCTCGGGCGGGGCCGCCTCGTCGAGCTCGGGCGCGCGCTGATGACGCAGCCGAAGCTTCTGCTGCTCGACGAGCCGTCATCGGGTCTCGACGTGAAAGAGACCGCGGCCCTGGCTGAGCGGCTGGCGAAGGTCCAGCAGGACTACGAGTTCGCGGTGCTCCTCGTGGAGCACGACGTGGAGATGGTCCAGAGCCTCGTGACCCGGCTCTATGTGCTCGACTTCGGCACGATGATCGCGTCGGGACCCACCAGCGAGGTCCTCGGGAACGAGATCGTCCGCAAGGCTTACCTCGGAGACATGTGATGAGCGCTCCGACGACCACGCCAGCCACGCCGAGCCCCGCGTCGCCGAACGGCGCTCCGCTGCTCGAGCTGCGCGACATCGAGGCCAGCTACGGGCCGTTCCGCTCACTCTTCGGCGTCTCGTTCGCCGTGCGCGAGGGGTCGGTCATGGCGCTCCTCGGATCGAACGGCTCCGGGAAGACGACCGTCGTGCGGGTGTGCTGCGGTCTGCTCAAGCCGACGCTGGGTCACCTCTTCTATCAAGGGACCGAGATCACCGGCCGGCGGGCGTTCAGGCTCGCCAGGATCGGCATCGTGCACGCCCCCGAGGGCCGCTCTGTGTTCTCGACGCTCACCGTCGAGGAGAACCTCGTCCTCACCTTCCGCCAGGTCTTCGGCCGCCGTGGCGCGCGTGCGGCAGCGCAGAAGGCCTACGACCAGTTCCCGAGACTGGGGGAGCGGCGCAAGCAGGTGGCGGGCACGCTCTCGGGTGGTGAGCAGCGCATGTTGTCGCTGGCCCGGGTGCTCGTGCACGAGCCCAAGCTCCTGATCACCGACGAGCTCTCCCTCGGGCTGGCACCGGTGATCATCGACGAGGTGTACCAAACGCTCGCGACCATCCGTGAGCACGGCACGTCACTGCTGATCGTGGAGCAACACGTGCACCAAGCGCTCACGCTGGCCGACGACGTGGTGGTGATGTCGAAGGGCCGGGTGGCGCTCGCAGGTCCGGTGGACGAGCTCGGTGACGTGAGCGAGAGCATCCTGCCCGCGGTCCACGGCGAGGTCCCCACCGGCAACGGCGCCGGCTAGCGAAACTCGCCCAGGACGCGAGCGGGGCCGCCCCGGAGGGCGGCCCCTTTCCTGCTCGCAGTCCCTTGTTGCGTGTGTTCTAAGCCAGGTCGGAGGGCGCCCCTTCGAGCAGGATCTCCGAGCACGGGCCCGACTCCAGCACCGCCGGAGTACCGAGCGCGGTCAGGTTGCAGAATGCCTCAGCGGTGACCTTCCACTGCTTGCTGCCCTTCTCGAGGATCGCGCTCCCCGGAGGAGCAAGGCCAGGTGCGGGCTCGCCGCCGAGCACGAGATCGTAGAGCACATCGGCCGTCTTCTTGCCGGTGCACTTCACTTCATTCACCTGAACGGACGTGGTGGATGCCGCTTCCGCGTTCGCCGCGGAGCTCTCCTCGATGAGCGCGATCAGCGCCGGGCTCTCCTCCGGTGGGCTCATGTACTGGATGTACGGCAACTTATCCGCGGCCGTCGGCGAGGAAGCCCCGTCGAGGAACGCGAAGTACGCATTCTCGATGGCCTTGGCCGCCTTCTTCTTGCCCTTGCCCTTGCACAGTGGTGCTTTGGCCTTCTTCACCGCCGCGCCGCTCTCTCCGGCGATGCCGACCACGAGCGCACCCGCGGTCAGCGTGGCGATGAGCAGTACTCCTGCTCGTCTTCGCATGTTCCCCCCTGATTCGGGCCCTCGGGATGAGGGTTCAGCCCTCGTGGCCTGACGATGGTGTCAGGAATATAGCCGGGGCCGAGCCGCGCCAGACCGCGGGCGGGCCCTTTCGGGTCCCCCCGCGGTGGGACGTCGGAGGTGGTCCTCTCGGGCCGCGGCACCGAAGATGCCGGCGTGCAGGACCCGGGCGAGGGTGGCAACCATCTCGTCGGCCTCGACCCGCACCTGGCGGGTCTCGAGGTAGTAGTTCGATCGCTCGATCATCCCGACGAACGCAAGCGCGGCGATCCCGGGGTCGAGCTCCGGGGCCGCCACCTTGAGCCGGGTGGCCAGCTCCTGGGAGAACTGCGCGACGAGGTCGCCGCCGACCTTCCCCATCTCACTGTCGACGATCTCGGCCTCGGTCCACGAACGGATCACTGCGCTGTGCTTCGCGTAGAGCTCGCGGAAGCGCCCGAGCCACTCGTGCAGGTCGCGGTACGCGTCATCGGCCAACCCGTCACCATCGAGTCCACCACCATGAGGAGCGAGATCGGGGAGCTCGCGGGCAAGATGAACCATCGACTCCGCCACGTCCACCGCCAGGGCGTGGAACAGGTCTTCCTTCGACGAGAAGTACAGATAGAAGGTTCCGTGCGAGGTCTCGGCTGCCTTGACGATGTCGTCCACGCGTGCGGCGTGGTAGCCGCGGGCCGCGAAGACCGCCGCCCCCGCTTCGAGGAGTCGCTCGAGCGTCCGTTGCCCGCGCGCCCGCAACTCGCGATTGCGGGCGGGTGTCCCTGCCCGCCGGTCCGCCACGGCTCGCAAACTAGGTGGCGCCTGACGGGCGTGTCACCTTTCGGAGGCTCGCGATACGCTCCGTCGCCATGACCACGACTGCATCCAAAGCCCCGACGTTCGATTCGCTCTCGGAAGGCGACGAGGCTCCGCCGCTGTCCGAAGGACCGCTGACCCGCACTCACTTCGTGCGGTACGCGGGCGCGTCGGGCGACTTCAACCCGATGCACCACGACGACACGATCGCCACACAGATGGGCAACCCGTCGGTCTTCGGTCACGGCATGCTCACCGCGGGCCTGCTCGCCCGCCTGCTCAAGGACTGGTTCGGGCCGGAGGCGCTGCGCCGCTTCCAGATGCGGTTCTCGAAGCAGGTCTGGCCGGGTGACACGCTCACGTGCACGGCCAAGGTGACCGGCAAGCGCGAGGAGGGCGATGAGCGCCTCGTCGACGTCGAGTGCGCCGTCACCAACCAGGACGGTGTCGAGGTGCTCACCGGCACCGCGACGGCCGTCGTCGCCTGACCGCCGGGATGGGACTGCTCGACGGGCGCGTCGCAGTCGTCACCGGATCGGGCCGCGGCATCGGCCGCGAGTTCGCGCTCTGCATGGCCAGTGAGGGCGCCAGCGTCGTCGTCAACGACGTCGGCGTGAGTCTCGACGGCCAGGGCACGGAGGAAGACCCGGCGGCGCAGGTGTGCAAGGAGATCGAGGCGCTCGGATCGAAGGCCGTGGCCAACTACGACTCGGTCACCGATTTCGACGGGGCCCAGCGGATCATGCAGACCGCCGTCGGCTCGTTCGGCCGGCTCGACATCCTCGTCAACAACGCTGGCATCGTGCGCGACAGCACGCTCGTGAAGATGTCGGAAGCCGATTTCGATGCCGTGCTCGAGGTGCACCTCAAGGGGTCCTTCAACTGTGCCCGCCACGCGGCGCCGATCATGAAGGAAGCCGGCTACGGCCGGATCATCAACATCACGTCGTCGGCTGGACTGCGCGGCAACTTCGGGCAGACGAACTACGGCGCAGCGAAGGCTGCGCTCATGGGTCTCACGTTCATCTGGTCCATGGAGCTCGGCCGGTACGGGATCACCGTGAACGCGGTCGCGCCGGCCGGCGCCACTCGCATGACCGCAGCGTTGTTCGAGCGCTCCGGCGGCACGGCCCCTCCGGAGCAGGATCCTGCGCTCAACGCGCCGCTGGTGGCGTTCCTCGCGTCGGAGCGCGCCGCGCACGTGAACGGGCAGATCCTCGGACGCACCGACTACGCCTACACGATCTTCCAGCATCCCAAGCAGGTCGCGTTCATGTGGCGCGACGGTGGATGGAGCCCGGAGCAGGTTGCGGATCACTTCGACCAGGTTCTCGGTCAGCACCTCCAGCACGTGGGCATGGTGATGCCAGCCGGCATGGAGTACTCGGGCGAGAAGCAGCAGAAGTAGGACTCCTGCCGTGTATCGGTTGGGCGTGGTGGACGTCGTGTTCTGGAAAGAGGGCGATCCGATCCGGCGGGCCGAGCGCGCTCGTGACTTGGGCTTCGAGCACATCGACGTGAACGTCGAGGTGGATCCGGCGTCGCTCGTCCTCCCGGTCGGCTGCCCGACGGCGTACCCGAAGCCGCAACCCGGCTGGTGCACGACGCCCGCACCCCGCAATGAAGAGGGGATGTGGGAACGCACCGTCCGGTGGTTCGCGCGGTCACCGGGAGCGCTGCTCGAGCCGTGGGCGGGCTCCGTCGTGAACTCGCTCGAGACAGCCAGGGCGATGATGCAAGAGGTCCCGGGACTGCGGCTGCTCGTCGACACCGGGCACGTCTCCGACTGGGGTGGCGACGCGCTCGAGATGCTCGAGTACGCCGATCACATCCAACTCCGCCAGGGCAAGCCCGGCTCGACCCAGGTGCACATCGACGACCCGAGTGGTGTCGTCGACTTCGTTGCGGTGCGGCGTCGCCTCGACGACCTGGGGTACGAAGGGTGTCTGTCGGTGGAGTACTTCGACCTGCCCGAGCACGGCTGGGGTCTCGACGATCCCGTCGCGTGGGCCGTCGATCTCCGGACCCACCTGCTTCCCCTGCTTGCCGCCTAGAGCCTCTCCCGGAGCGGACCCTTCTTGATCTTCCCCATCGAGGTGCGCTGGAAGTCCTCGACGATCTCGAACACTTCGGGCACCTTGTAGCGCGCGAGGTTCTGCTCGCAGCGGGCTCTGAGCTGAGCCACGTCGAGTGCCGCGCCCGGCGCGGCCTGCACGAACGCGACGACGCGCTCGCCGAGACGCTCATCCGGCTTGCCCACGACCGCGCATGCGGCGACACGAGGGTCTTCGTGGATCACCCGTTCCACCTCGGCGGGGTACACGTTGGCGCCGCCGCGGATGATCAGGTCGTTGCGTCGGTCGGCTACGAACACTTCGCCCTGGTCGTCGAGGTATCCAAGGTCGCCGGTGTGCAGCACGCCCTCGCACAGCGCCGCCGCAGTCGCGTCGGGTTGGTTCCAGTAGCCGAGCATCGGCGTGTACACGCCGGCGAACGGGCCCGCGAGCGCCGGTCCCACACACAGCTCGCCGACCTCCCCGGCCGGGAGCTCTTTGGCGTCGTCGTCGATCGCCACGATCCGCACGTGCGGCAATGCACGCCCCGCGCTGTTCGGTACCGGTGCCTCGTCGGGGCGAGTCATGGTCACGGCCGTCGGAGCCTCGGTGAGTCCGTATCCGATCGTGACCTCGGCGCTGTAGCGCTCGCGGTACAGCTCGCGGAACGCCTCGGGGCAGTCGGCGCCGCCGACGCCCGGTGTGCGCAGCGTAGCGAGGTCGTCGGTCTGCACCTCTGGATGCGTGAGCAGATCGTGCAGGATCGCCGGCACGCTGGCGAACGTCGTCACGCGCTCGTCGCGTATCCACGCCGCAAGGCCGGCCGCGTCGACGCGGTCAATCGCCACGCAGGTGCCGCCCACTTGGTAAGCGAGCAGTGGCCCCAGCGCGATCAGGTTGAGGAGCGTCAGCGGAAGCATCACACCGAAGCGATCGTCCTCGTCGTACTGACCTCGGGCGCGTGCCACCGCACCGGGCAGCAGAAGGTTGTGCTGGCTGTGCACCGCACCTTTCGGGTAGCCCGTCGTGCCGCTCGTGTACGCGATCGCCGCCGGCGCGAACGGGTCCACCTTCAACGTCGGCCGCTCGCCGTCACCCGCTTCGAGCCACGTGAGCCACTCGCCTTCGGGTTCGAGCACCAGCGAGGCTGCGGCGTCGTCGAGGAGGTACAGCCGCTCAGGTGGCGCGAGCACGCGGTTGATCCCCACCCAGATCGCACTGATCCGCATGCACGCGAGGAACGCCACCACAATCGGCGCGTCGTTGGGCAGGCACGCCGCCACCCGATCACCGGGTTGCACGCCCGTGCTCGCCAACCCGTTCGCGACCTGGTTCACGAGTCGGTCGAGCTCGGCGTAGGTGGCGCGACCGGAGCGACCTACCAGCGCCTCCCGGTCCGGGTGCTCACGGAGACCACGGTCGAGCACGGCCGCGATGCTCTGAGGCGCGCCGTCTGGGATCTCCGGCCGCTCCGTCGGGGCAACCAACCCGTGTTCGTCCAAGGGTGTGCGAGGTTGGATCACACGGGCGCGGTGACGCCGCCCAACAAGGACGCCAGGTTGTCGCGCATGACGCGCCGCACGTCGGCATCGTCCAAGCTGTCGAGTCGCTCCGCGAACTCTGCGGGGTTCGCCAGCCCCTCGGGGTGCGGGTAGTCGGACCCGAACAGCACCTGACCCACGCCGATGGTCTCGGTCAGCGCCACGATGTCTTCCTCGTGGTACGGCGAGACGTACACGTGCCGCTTGAAGATGTCGCTGGGCCGCTCGGTGATGCGGCCACCGAGCCACGGGCCGTTGCGACCCATCCCGTTCATCTTGTTCATCACCTTGAGCAGGTACGGCACCCAGAGCGACCCGTTCTCCACACTCAAGCAACGCACGTTCGGGAACCGCCCAAACAGGTTGTGCAACACCAAGGCGGCGAACGTGTCCATGATCGGCCGGTCTCCGTACGTCGTGGTCCACTGGAACGCGGATTGGCGATGCGAGGATGGGTTCGCCCCCTCGCCCCAGAACGGCGCGGTCATCTCGTTGTAGCCCGACTCGCCGATGTGGAACGCGACGGGCACGCGCGCCTCGTCGAGTCGGGCCCAGAACGGATCGAAGTGGGGATCGGCGGGCGACCGACCGAACGCCGGCCCCGGACGAAGCCCGACCACGCGCGCGCCACGCGCGAGGACGAAGTCGAGCTCGGCGACCGCCTTGTCCAGATCTCGTAGGGAGAGGAGAGGGACGGCGAAGATCCGACCCTCGTGGTCGAAGCCCCAATCCTCGTCGAGCCATTCGTTGAACGCGTGGAAGTTGGCGTAGAGCTGATCGGGATCGTCCTTCATGAAGTGCTCGACGCACACGGCGAGCGTCGGAAACAGCAGGATCGACTCGACCCCTTGCTCGTCCATGCGCGCGAGGCGTGCGTTGCGCTCCACGTACTGCGGCTGGAGGGGCTCCACTGCATCGGATTCCTCGAAGTTGCCGCTGCTCAGGGCGCGCAGCATGTCGCGCAGCGCCCCGGGCTTCGTGACCGTGCTCGAGAACGGGTCGGCGAGGAACGTGAAGGAGCGATCGCCCACGAGCACGATCTCGTTCCCGTCGGCATCCGTCTCCACCCGAATCGCGCGGTCGCGCATTGATGGCTCGAGATGGCGCGTGAAGCAGTCGCGCGGCTCGTAGTAGTGGTTGTCGGCGTCGAAGAGCCGGTAGTCCACTCTGCAATACTGCCCCAGCCGTTCGGCTGGGGCAGGGGGAGTCCATGGACAAGGACTTGACGAGGCGACAGGTGCTCGCTCGGGGCGCCGGGCTCGGCTTCGCGGCCGCGGTCGCACCAAGCATCAGCCGTCTGCCGCTCGGAGGTTTGGTTGGTGGTGGGGGATTGACTGTGGTCGTGCCCGAGTACCCGTTCTTCGACGGCACCACGATGCGTGAGGCCCCCAAGTTGCTCAACTCGCTGGCGCGCAAGTACCAGCGCTCACAGGACTCGGACGCGCTCGTGATGACGCGCTTCTTGTTCTCGTACGTGCCCGTTACTCTGTTCGATCGGGCGTTCGCGACCGCGAACCCGGGCGACGAGCTACCGATGGGCTCGTACCTGTGGCTGTTCCACCTCTCCGGGTACTTCGGTGGTGTGTGGCTGCGCGGTGAGCTGTCGCGCACCGGACACAACGCCGGACTCACCAACTTCAGCAGTCCGCAGGATGAGGAGGGCTTCGCCAAAAACGTCAGTGACGCGGACGCGATCCTCGATGCGGCGCGGGCTTCCAACGGCAAGGTCTTGAAGTACAACGAAGACAGCCTGTTCGACAAGGAGAATCCTGAGGACCCCGAACAGCCGGAGCGAGGCCTCATCGACACCTTCGGATACAACGAGGGCTACCTGCTCCAGATCGTCGACGCGCCCCCTGTCGGACTGTCGACACCGCCTGGTTTCATCGACTGCCCGGCGAATCCAGCGCTGGCCCCGCTGACGTGCGGCTACTTGGTCAACCGCCTGGCTGCGTTGCGCACGTTCGAGCCGATCGCCGTGAAGCTCGCGGGCCGCAAGGGGAGGTACGCCGACCTCGCTGATCGGATCCCGTCGCTCCAGGAAGCCGGTATCGCGCGCGGACGCATGGTGTGGGACGGGCTGCTGAACGTGCAGGGCTTCTCGCAGGAGGCCTATGAGCAGCTGCTCGACATCTCGTCGGCATTCCTCGAGACGGTGCAGGCCACTGCGCTCGCGAGCGTCCAGGCGGCGGCCGACGGCAAGGTCGCGGTTGGTCGCAAGGCCGCGACCGCGAATGCTCTGCTGAAGCTGTGGCTCGACTCCTACATCGTCGGGATCACCGACGGTCGACCCGGCCGCGCGCTCCCGGAGTTCGAGGAGCAGTAGGACCATGGCCCTGCGCGTGCTCAACATGATGGGCGACGAGGCCGCTGCCGCGGCCCGCGCCGCCGTCACCGACGTGGAGATCGTGCCGGTGCCGTGGGGGGACGATCTCGACCTCGACGCCCTGAAGGGCGAGGTGCTCTTCGCCGCGTGGCACGGGCATCCGCTCGTCCAGCACCTCGACGATCTCGGCGTGCGCTGGATGCATCTGCCTGGCACGGGGATCGACTCGTGGCCGCGGCACCTCCTCGAAGGCCGGACCGTGACGTGCTCGCGTGGTGTGAGCGCGATCCCCATCGCCGAGTTCGTATTGGGGGGGATGCTCGCGTTCGAGAAGGACTTCCCGAAGTCCTGGCTCGCCGAGCCGCCGGAGCACTGGAACCTCGCGCAGCTCGGTGAGCTCGCGGGCAAGACCCTCGGCCTCGTCGGGCTCGGTGGCATCGGCATGGCCGTCGCGACCCGTGCGCTCGCCTTCGAGATGAAGGTGCGCGCTCTCCGCCGTACTGCGAAGCCCGCGAGTGACCCGGGCATCGAAGTGGTCACGGATCTCGGTGACCTCCTGGCGAGCGCCGACCATCTCGTGCTCGCCGCGCCCGGCACCGGGGCCACGAGGCACCTGCTCGACGCTGACGCGTTCGCCGCCATGAAGCCTGGCGTGCATCTCGTGAACATCGCCCGGGGCAGCCTGGTGGACCAGGACGCGCTGCTCGCCGCGCTCGACGACGACCGGGTGGCCATGGCGAGCCTCGACACCGTCGACCCCGAGCCGCTCCCCGCGGGGCACTGGATGTACTCGCACCCGAAGGTGCGACTCAGCGCGCACGTGTCATGGTCGTCACCCAACGCCACCGCCCGTATGTTCGAGTCGTTCGCGGCGAACCTGCGCCGTTACGTGGACGGCGAGCCGCTCGACGGTGTGATCGACCTCGACGAGGGTTACTGAGCCATGCCGGGTGCGGCTGCGGAGCGAACGGAGCGGATGGAGCGAAGCGGAAGTAGCGGAGTGGGAGCGAAGCCAGGGGCGGTCGTCGTTGGCACTGGGTTCGGTGTGCGTGTCCACGCGCCCGCGCTGCGCGGTGCCGGCTTCACGGTGGAGGCGCTCGTTGGTCGGGACGAGGAGCGCACCACCCGCCGGGCCGAACGCCTCGGCGTGCCACGTGGGTTGACCGATCTCGACGCGGCGCTCGCCGTCCCCGGCGTGGAGGCTGTGACCATCGCCACGCCGCCACACACCCATGCTGACATCGCGATCGCGGCCGCGCGTGCGCGCAAGCACGTGCTGTGCGAGAAGCCGTTCTCGATGGATGCCACCGACGCGTCGGCGATGCTCGACGCAGCCGAGAGCGCGGGCGTGACGCATCTCGTGGGCCATGAGTTCCGCTGGGCGCCCGAGCGCGCGGTCACGATGCGCGCCATCGCCGAAGGGCGCATCGGCGAGCCGCGACTCGTCTCGCTCGTGCAGTACGTGCCGCTCGTGGCCGATCCCGAGGCCCGTACGCCGCCGTGGTGGTTCGACCCAGGGTCCGGCGGCGGGTGGCTCGGTGCGTCGGGCTCACACGTCGTCGACATGGTGCGCGTATGGCTGGGGGAGTTCGCCGCGGTGAGCGCCCGTCTCAGCATCACGTCGCAGCGCCGCGACATCGCCGAGGACACGTTCACGATCCGCTTCCGCCTCGCGTCGGGCGTCGAAGGGGTGCTCCAACAGACCGCCGCGACCTGGGGGCCCATGGCCGGCATCACGCGGGTCGCCGGCACCCACGGCACGATCTGGCACGAGGGCGCCACGGTGATGCTCGCCGATGCCAACGGCGTGCGTGAGCTCGCGGTGCCTGACGACCTGGCCCTGCCACCACCGCCGACCGAGAGCGACGACCCCCGTCACCGGTTCACGCACCTCGAGCTCGGCCCGTTCACCCGCCTCTGCGAGGTGCTGCGCGCCGGCGTCGAGGGACGGTCGGTGACCAGCGCGGTCCCGATCCCGACCTTCGCCGACGGCGTCGCCGAGATGCGCGTGCTCGACGCAGTTCGAGAGTCGTCCGCCAACGACGGCGCCACCGTGACCCTCTAGCGCGTCGCGGTTACCAGCTGGTGCCGTAGCGGTCGCGGTGGGTGTGCCCCTCGTAGGGATCGCGTTTGGACGGGCCGAGCTGCTTGACGGGGTGACCGATCGGGATGATGGCCTGGGGCACGACGTGCGCGGGCAGGTCGAGCATCTTCTGGAGATCCTCGGTGAAGCCCATCGAGATCGTCGTCAACGCCGAGGCCAGGCCGAGCGCGGTTGCCGCGAGCAGCAGGTTCTGCGTCGCCGGGAAGATCGACGACGGCACGGTCACTTCGAGGCCGCGCTCGATGTCGGCGGCCACGACGATCAGCACCGGCGCATCGCGGTAGCCGCCACCGCCGATGCCATGCTCCACGTCGGCCATGAGACCGGCCGGCAGCCGCGCCTCGGCGAACTCGCGCCCGCCGCCCTCCCATGCCTGCTCGGCAAGGTCGAGCAGCTTGGAGCGCAGCGTGGCATCGCGCACCACGACGAACTCCCACGGCTGACGGTTCTCCGCACTCGGCGCGTGCACCGCGGCATCGAGCAGACGCGCCACGTCGGCGTCATCGACCGGCTCGTCCGTGAAACGCCGGTGCGCTCGCTGGTGGTGGACGAGGTCGAAGAAGTCGCTCACACGCGCTCGCCAACGCGGCGGAAGCTGTTCACGTACATGATCCGCAACGCGTCGTGCCAGCCCCACTCCTTGAACTCATCAGAGCCCATCTTGCCGATGCGCTTCTCCACGAGTGGGGTCATGCTCTTGAACGTCTTCTCGACGTCTTCGGTGTCCATCTCGTAGAAGTGCATGTAGCGCGGGTCGCCGCCGGTCACATTCTCGTACGGCGTGATCATCGAGTACCCAGGAACGGCGACGGCTGCGATCCAGTTGATGTGCACGAAATCGCCCCAGTCGCGGAGTGACTGTGCCTGGTCGGAGGTGGTCGGGCTGATGAGCACGAGCGAGAGGCCGACGGTTGGCTTCCCCGTGAGGCGGCCCTGGCCGGGCCGGGGATAACGCCGGAAGTGGTGGCCGGTGATCCCGTCGGGCGTGTCGGGCGCGCTGAACGCAGCGTCCACCTCGTACACACCGAGCGTGTCGAACTCGGGCAGCACCCGCGGCAGGTCCGTGCGGTCCCGATGCACGTTGATCCACCAGGTGGCACGGTCGACACCGGGGTGGGCGAGCACCTCGTCGACCCGCTTCGCTGCGTACTCGTCGGGCGAGAGCGTGTCGGTCATCTCCAGATACAGCGCAGCCGTGTTCCGATCTTCCATGCCCGCCGAGTCTACGAAAGGCCCTGGCAGCGCGCCCGCAGGCTCCCCAACCCAACGAGCAAGTGACGCTGAGGTTCCGTATTTCGACTCGAGCGTCACTTGCTCGGGGGTCGACCACGCGAAGGCGATCGCCCGCGAGATCCCGGTCGTTGTGGTCGAACCCGTCTGACGCACTGCCGATAACCTGACGGCCGTGTCAGCCGAGAAGCTGCGCGATCGCGCCGTCCCTGCGCCCGGCGAGGCGCCGATGCCGGCGACCGACGCGGCGGCGATCCTGCGTCGCAACGCCGAGGATCCCGGCCTGCGTGACCGCCCGGCGGTCAAGTTCGGCGACCGCGTGTGGACCCACGCCGAGTTCGTCGGCGAGTCGATGCGGTGGGCGAACCTCTTCCTCGACCGCAAGCCTCCCGACCGAGCGCTGCATGTGGGCGTGCTCCTCGACAACACGCCCGACTACTTGTTCGCGCTCGGTGGCGCGGCGCTCTCCGGGTCGGCAGTCGTCGGGGTCAACCACACTCGACGCGACGAGCATCTCCTGCGTGACATCGAGCACACGCACTGCGGGCTCGTCGTCACCGAGCCACGCCACGCGCCGTTGCTCGAGCCGATCGCCAAGGGTCTCCCGGAACTGCTGGTGTCGAACCGCTACCCCGACGCCGACGATCCCGCCCCGAAGCTCGGCGCGGACCTCGACGCCGCACTCAGCGCCGTCGGCACCACCGACCCGGGCATCGACCCTGGTCCCGACACGCTCTGGGGGCTGATCTTCACGTCGGGCACGTCGGATGCGCCCAAGGCCGTGATCTGCACGCAGCGGCGCTTCCTCGTCACCGGCAACCGCATGACGATCATCATGGACCTCGGCCCCGACGACGTCGGCTATATCTGCATGCCGCTGTTCCACTCGAACGCGCTCATGGTCGGGTGGGCACCGTCGATCGTGCTCGGCGCGTCGGTCGGTGTGGCGCGGCGCTTCAGCGCATCGCAGTGGCTCGCTGACATCCGTCACTACGGCTCGACCTACTTCAACTACACGGGCAAGCCGCTCGCGTACATCATGTCGACGCCCGAGAAGCCGGATGACGCCGACAACCCGCTGCGGGTCGCGTTCGGCAACGAGGGGTCACCCGAGATCGTCGACACGTTCTCGAGCCGCTTCGGCGTCGACGTGATCGACGCGTACGGCGCGACCGAGGGCGGCGTGGCGGTGAACCGTGACGCAGACGAGCGTTCGGGTGCGCTCGGGCAAGTGGGCGAGAACGTGCAAGTGGTTGACGAGGAGGGCAAGGAGCTCCCGCGCGCCGAACTCGACGCCGACGGACGGCTCGTCAACGCCGAGGACTGCGTCGGCGAGATCGTCAACACCGCCGGTGCCGGGCCGTTCGAGGGCTACTACAACAACGACGCGGCCAACGAGAAGACGCTCCGGTTCGGCTGGTACTGGACCGGTGACCTCGGTTACCTCGACACCGACCGGTACCTCTACTTCGCGGGCCGCAACGCCGACTGGCTGCGCGTCGACGGTGAGAACTTCCCGGCTCAGCCCATCGAGAACACGATCGCCGCACACCCCGACGTCGTGCTTGCCGCGGTGTACGGCGTGCCCGACGACCAGGCGGGGGACCAGGTGATGGCGGGGCTCGTGCTGCGTGAGGGTGCCACGCTCGCCGCCGACGAGTTCTCCGGCTGGATCGACGCGCAAGAGACCATCGGACCCAAATGGCGGCCGCGCTACGTGCGCGTGATGCACCACCCGCCCACGACCGGGACCAACAAGATCGTCAAGCGCACGCTGGTGCACCAGAAGTTCCGATCCGACCGGACCGGGAGCGACGAGCTGTTCGTTCGCAACCGCGGCGAAGCCGTCTACCGCCCGTTCACGGGCGCCGACGAGGCTGCACTGCGCGAGTCGTTCGTGAAGCACGGCCGCGAGCGCTTCTGGGACCTGTAAGGGTGGACCTCAGCTTCACCGACGAGGAGCGCGCGTTCGCGGAGGAGATCCGCGGGTGGCTCGCAGCCAACCTGGATCTTCCGCCCTCCTTCGCCTCGCTCGAAGAAGAGATCGAGTGGGGGAAAAGATGGCAGGCCAAGCTCGCGGCCGACCGTTGGATCGGCATCCACTGGCCCCACGAGTACGGCGGACGCGGCGCGGTGCCGATCCAGGTTGCCATCTACAACATGGAGTACGCGCGCTCGCGCGCGATGCAACCCGTCAATCGGGTCGGCATCAACCTCGCCGGGCCCACGCTCCTCGCCCACGGGACCGACGAGCAGAAGATGCAATGGCTGCCGTCGATCCTCGACGCCCGCGAGCTCTGGTGCCAGCTCTTCAGTGAGCCGGGCGCGGGCTCCGACCTCGCGGCGCTGTCCACCAAGGCGACGCCCGTAGAGGGTGGATGGGTGCTCAACGGGCAGAAGGTCTGGTCGAGCTACGCACAGTTCGCCCGCTGGGGCATCTGCCTGGCGCGCACGAACGCCGAGCAGCCGAAGCACCGTGGCATCTCGTACCTGGTGATCGACATGGAAGCCGACGGCATCGAGGTGCGACCGCTGGTGCAGATCACCGGCGAGGCCGAGTTCAACGAGGTGTTCTTCGACGACGTGTTCGTGCCCAGTGAGCATCTGGTGGGTGCGCTCGACCAGGGGTGGGCGGTCGCCAACACAACGCTGGCGCACGAGCGCGGCACGGCGTTCCCGTTCAAGGAACAGGTCGTGCACGAGGTCTACCTCGACGATCTCTACGCCCTCGCGCGCGAACGTGACTTGCTGGACGACATCGTGGCCAGCGACGATCTTGCGCAATCGTTCGTCGAGCTACGCGTGCTCCGGCTCCACAACTGGCGGACCCTGTCTCGCCTCGCCCGCAGGCAGGAGCCGGGCCCGGAGTCGTCGTGGGTGAAGCTGGCGTGGACCGACATGACCCAGAACCTGTCGACGCGCGCGCTCGACCTCTGCGGCGACGCGTCGCCGCTGTGGCGCGGGGCGCACGATGTGCCCGACGACGGCCGTTGGCAGCGGCAGTGGCTCTGGAGCAAGGCCGCGTCCATCGCCGGCGGCACGTCCGAGGTGCAGAAGAACATCATCGCCGAGCGCATCCTCGGCCTGCCCCGGGGCTGACGGCCGGGGATAGGTTGGCGGCATGGTCCGAGTCACTGGGCTCGATCACATCGTGTTGAACTGCGCGGATGTGGAGCGCTCGCTCGCCTGGTACTGCGACGAGCTCGGTCTCGACGCGGTGCGTGTCGACGAGTGGCGACGGGGAGACACGTTCTTTCCGTCCGTGCGCATCAACGAGACCACCATCATTGACCTCTTCCCGGCCGACCGGTCCGGTACGAACATGGACCACGTGTGCCTAGTGATCGAGCCGACCGATCTCAGCGCGCTGGCAGCCTCCGGACGCTTCGACGTTGTCGGCGCCGGCCCGGTCGACGGCCTCTTCGGCGCCCAGGGCATGGCCACGAGCCTGTACGTGCGTGACCCCGATGGGAACACGGTCGAGCTCCGCGCCTACGCCGCCTAGCCGCACTCGCTCCGCTTTGCTCCGGCCCCGCTCCCGGGTATCGTCCCGCGCCGTACCGATAGGTGAGGGTGTGTCTGCGATGCTCCCTCGCGAGCACAGCAAGGGAGCGACCAACGTGGCAACTGGCACCGTGAAGTGGTTCAACGCCGAGAAGGGCTTCGGCTTCATCGCGCGAGAGGGCGAGGACGACGTGTTCGTTCACTTCTCCGCGATCCAGGGCGATGGCTATCGGACCCTCGAGGAGGGCCAGCGCGTCGAGTTCGACGTGGGCCCGGGTCGCAAGGGCGAAGAGGCGCAGAACGTCAAGCTCGTCGGCTAGCGCCGCTCTCTCCCGTCAGGCGCGCTTGCCGATCCAGAGGGTGAAGCGCGACAGGCGGAGATAACCCATCCGCTCATAGACCGGTTGCCCGAGATCGCTCGCGATCAGCATCGCGGGGAGGTCGGGCTGCACACAGGTTGCCGCCCAAGTGAGGGCTTCGCCGACACGTTTCCCGCGCGCGCTCGGCATCGCCGAGATCCATTCCACGTCGACGAGCGTGTCGCTGACGTGCGCGGCCGACGTTCCGACGGGTTCGCCGTCGATCATGCCGAGCCACATGTGCCAGCCGGGCAGCTCGAGCAAGCCCGCGTGGAAGCTTCGCCGGCCCTGGATCTCGGGGACGGGGTAGGCCTCCGCCATCGTGCGGTCGAACTGCTCGAGCATGCCGTCGTCGCGGACCTCGACGATCTCCAATCCGGGCGGCGTGGGCACGGTCGCGGGGCCGGCTGGACGCAGCATCAGTGGCGGGTGGCCCATGAGCTCCCAGCCGCGTTCGCCGAGCCATGGCATCGGCGTTGCGTTGTAGATGAGGAAGGGTGTGCTCTCGTCGTCGGGCGCGAAGAACCCGGTGATGTCGTCGAGCATCGGATCGGCGGTGTCGACGATCGGGCGCAGCGGAACGGCAAGGTTGAGGAACGGGAACGGGGAGTGGCTGTCGAGCGCCACGAAGTCCTCGGTCCGCGCCGTCGCGTTGCCCGCGCTGGTTCCGAGCGCCTCGACGAGGTCGGCATACGCCTCGATGAACTCGCGAGTGAGCGTGTCGTTGCGGGGTGTGGACGGACCCCAGCCGTCCGGGAGTCGTTCACTCATCGGCGCTACAGGAACTTGCGGAGCAGCTTGTCCTTGGTGCTCGTGTACGGCGGGTACGCGAGCGCCGGATCTGGGCGGACGCCCTTGCGGAGCACGCTCTTGGCGTGGCTGAACGTCTCGAACGTCGAGCGGCCGTGGTAGGCACCCATGCCGCTCGGCCCGACACCACCGAACGGTAGCGTGGGCACCGCGACGTGGAACATGGTGGCGTTCACACACGCACCGCCACTGCTCGTCTGTTCGAGCACCCGGTCGGCGACTGCGGTCGACTTGCTGAATACATACAGCGCCAGCGGCTTGTCGCGCTCGTTCACGAACGCGATGGCCTCGTCCACGCTGTCGACGGTCAGTACTGGCAGGACGGGACCGAAGATCTCGTCCTGCATGACGGGGGAGTCGGGTGCCACGTCGCGCAGCACGGTGGGTGCGAAGTAGCGCGTGGCCTCGTCTCGCTCGCCGCCCAGAGCAATCGTGCCGGAGTCGACCAGGCCCGAGAGTCGCTTCCAGTGGCGGTCGTCGATGATGCGCGCGTAGTCGGGGCTCGCCTTCGGGTCAGGCCCATAGAAGTCGAAGACCGCTCGCCGCATGTGCTCGATGAGCCGGTCGACCGCGGGCTTGGTCACGAGCACGTAGTCGGGTGCGATGCAGGTCTGGCCGGCGTTGAGGAACTTGCCCCAAGCGATGCGCCGGCCGGCGACCTCGAGGTCGGCGGTCTCGTCGACGATCGTCGGGCTCTTCCCGCCGAGCTCGAGCGTCACCGGCGTGAGGTGCTTGGCTGCCGCCTCCATCACGACCCGGCCGACGGTACCGTTCCCCGTATAGAGGATGTGGTCCCATCGCTCGGCGAGCAGCGCCGTCGTCTCGGACACGCCGCCTTCGACGATGGCGATGCACTCGGGGTCGAGGTACTCCGGGATCAGCCGGGCGAGCGCAGCCGACGTCTCGGCCGTGAGCTCGGACGGCTTGATGACGACAGCATTGCCCGCGGCGATCGCACCCACGGCGGGAGCGAGTGCGAGCTGCACGGGGTAGTTCCACGGCGCGATCACGAGCACTACGCCCAGCGGCTCGCGGATGATAAAGCCGCGTGACGGCTTCGTGACGAGGCGCGTACCGACCCGATGGGGTCGCATCCAGCGGCGCAGTCGCTTGAGCGTGTAGTCGATCTCCGCGATCAGGAAGCCGACCTCAGTGGCGTACGTCTCGGTTGCCGGCTTCCCGAGATCGGCTTCGAGCGCGTCGCGTAGCTCGGGCTCGCGCTCGACGAGCATCCGTCGCATTGCGCGGAGCTGGTCGCGGCGCCACTCGTACGGGCGCGTGCTCCCCGAGGCGAACACCTTGCGCAGCCTTGCTACGAGCCCGGGTGCGTCGAGACTCGGGGTTGCAGGGGTGTCCGGGCGAGAGATCGTGGTGGTCATACCGACTCTCCTTCATTTCCGCTCTCGGCGCTGCGCGCCGGGCCACTCGGGCCCCGGCTCGCTGCCCCGCAGAGTACCTGCGGGGCGGGCGCTCACCTCTGGCTAGCTGATCACGTCGAGCACGGTGCGCAGGTCGGGGCCGATCGTGACGCCTTCGTCATCCAGCTCCCCGGGCGCCGTGTCGTCGGGCCAATGACCCTCACGTCGAAGGTACACGGAGCGCATCCCGAACGCCCGTGGGCCGATCACATCGGGGCCCCACGTGTCGCCGACGAACACCACGGCTTCGGGCTCGATCGAAAGCTTCGCCAACGTGTGCTCGAAGATGCGCGGGTGCGGTTTGCGGGCTCCCGCCCACGCCGACGACACCACCACGTCGACCGTGTCGGTGAGGCCGGCTTCCTCCACGGCTTCCGCGAGGTCCCAGTCCCAGTTGGAGCAGATCGCCAGGCGCAGGCCACGGTTTCGCAGCGCGCCGAGCACTTCGACCGCCTCGGGATAGGCCTCGAGCGCTCGCTGCTCGTTGCCGGCGCGGAGCTTGTCGCGCACGATCTCGTACTCGCCGGGGTGCAGGTCGGTCTCTGCGAGCATCGCGAGCAGACGCTGCTGCTGCCACGCGACGTAGTGGTCTCGGCTCCGTGAGTGCTCGAGGTGCTCCATCCCGTCGAGCTCGCCCTGCCAGAACCGCCGCCGGATCTCGTCGGACATCTCGACGCCGTGCTGCGCGAGTACATCGTCGACCGCCACCCACTGCGTCGAGTGTGCGAGTGTCCCGTAGAAGTCGAGAAGCACGGCTTGAAGGTCTAGGGGGCGTTTGTCCTGGTCAGAGGCTCGGTCACCGCGGAGTTGCTGTCGCATCAATCAGCATCCAATCGAGCGAGGCGGCGGCGATGACGCGAGGCAAGTCTAGGGATGGCATACGACAGCTCGGCCCGGCCCGCTGGGACGAGGACCCGTGAAGCGCTGCCTGATCAAAGCGGTGCCCTAGGAGCGAGCCAATTCGTAATGGCTGGGGCCACGTGGACGTCCCAAATGACGATCACGGACCCGGGCGGGCATATGGCGGGCCTCTTGCGATCGCGAATTTTTCGTGATAGGACTCCCGCCGTGGCTGCGACCTCGGGCAATCCGGGCGTGGCCACCGTCAGGGGAGGGCGCGTGGTCGTGGAACACCACAACTCTGTGGCGGCGGCAAGTGAGCGAGACGCCGCACCCGCCACACAGTCAGCGCTGTTGATGCAGCCGTGGCACCGCGCGAGGGCTCTCGAGATCAGCGGCCACCTGCAGACGAGGTGGGGCTGAGCACGAGGGCGGGCCGACATTGTCCTCATTGGGGGGAAGTTCAACATGCAATGTCTGCCAAACGTCGGTAAAGCGCGGTCCCGTTCCGTTCTCATCGTCATCGCACTCGCGAGCGTGCTCGGAAGCTCCTTCGCCGCCGGCGTCGCAAGTGCGGGCGAAGAGCCATGTGTTCGTGTCGCGTTCGTGTACGACAACGAGACCAAGACGCCCGGCTTCCAACATGGTCAGAAGGTCGGCGAGAACTACATGCGTAAGAAGCTGCCGTGCGCCGAGGTCAAGGCAGTCGAGAGCATCCCTGAAGGCCCAGGGTCATTGCCGACCTTCGAACAACTCGTTGACGAAGGCTACGAACTCATCTTCGCCAACTCCTTCGGCTATGGCGATCAGTTGCTCGAGGTCGCGGCTGACAACTCAGACGTGAAATTTGAGCACGCAGTCGGCTTCCGGACGGCTGACAACCTGAGCACCTTCTACGGCGCTCGATTCGAGGGTTGGTACCTGCAGGGCATCGCCGCGGCGGACGCCAGCGAGTCAGGACAGTTGGGCGTTATTGCGCCATTTCCGATTCCAAGCATCATCTCTGACATCAATGGCTTCACCCTCGGTGCGCGCTCGGTGAACCCGGACGCCACTGTCCAGGTCGTCTTCACGAACGCGTTCGAGGACGCAATCAAGGACAAGCAAGCCGCTGAGGCGCTCCTCGATGACGGCATCGACTACTTGGCCCAGATGTCGGGATCGCCGTCGGTCGGATCCGTCGCCGAAGAGAACGACATCCCGTGGAACGGGGCGGACGACCCGAAGGTGAAGAGTTTCGGACCTTCGACCTATGTCGGAGCCCCGTATCTGAAGTGGGGTCACTACTTCCTTCAGGAGGCACAGGCGGTCATCGACGGGACGTGGGAGTCCCAGGGTTACCTCGGGACGATCGCGGACAAGTTCGTGGCGTTCCATGTCGGGACCATCCCCAAGAACGTCGTCGCGGACATCAAGGCGAAGAAGGCCGAGATTGCCGACGGAACGCTTGTCGTCTTCGCCGGACCGATTACGGCGCAAGACGGCTCGGTCCTCGTGCCTGAGGGTCAGTTTGCGGAATTTGACGTCATCACTACGATCTTCGTCGAAGGTGTGATCGGCGAGATTCCGCAACAAGGCTGAGCGACGCTTCGGAACGGCTCCAACCGAATTGGAATGCGATGCAGACTCACGAAGACCGGCTCACGGCTGCGTTAGCCCATATTGACGAGGATGAGCTGTGCGATCTCGCGCTCCAGCTCACTGCGATTCCGAGTCCTACGGGTGAAGAGGGTGAGGTCGGCGAGTTCATCGTCTCGTGGTTGCGCGCCGCAGGAGTCCATGCCTTCACGCAGGAGGTTGAAGACGGGCGTGTGAACGCGGTTGGAGTCGTTCCGGGCGAAGCAAGCGGCACCTCGTTGATGTTCAACGGACATCTCGATACCGGTGCGCCCATTCCTCATGAACTTGCTGCACCGGGGGTTGCAGGTCAGCCCGACGAGCTCATGGAGCCGCATCGGGAGGGCGGCATCCTGTACGGCACGGGGATGGACAACATGCAGAGCGGGCTTGCGGCGATTATGGGTGCCGCCGTCGCATGCCACCGCAGCGGTGTGCAGTTGCACGGCGACGTCATCATTGCGGGTGTGTGTGGCGAAATGGGTGTCGCACCGATCGACCAATATCAAGGGCGTCGATACCGTGCGAAAGGCGTGGGTACTCGTCACCTGCTGACGCACGGTGTCGTGTCTGACTACGCGGTGGTGGCCGACGGGTCGCACTTCGGCCTGACCTGGGCCGAATGCGGTGTTGTGTACGCAAAGGTCTCGACGGCCGGCAGGCCGCTGTACACGCCGTTTACGCGCCGGGCAATCGATGCGAAAGACAGCGACAACGCGATCATTCAGATGACCCAACTCATCGGCGAAATCGAAACATGGGCGATGGAGTTCGAGTCGCGCAATGTCTTTCGATTCGAAGCTGGTGAGATCCACCCGCGTGTGAGCATCGGAGCTATCTCGGGCGGTGTGCCGTTCAAGGTCGCGGTCGCACCGCTTGGGTGCAGCATCTACGTCGATATTCGGATGCCCCCCGGAATGCGGCCAATCGAGGCAATGCGCGAGTTCCGAGCGGTGGTTGACGTTGCGAGCGTTGACGCGAGAGTCGAGTTCTACGTCTCGCAGCAGGGCTACGTCGGTGAAGGTATCGAGCCCATCGCCGAGGCAATCGCCGACGCTCATGAACGCGTCACGGGTGCGACACTCAAGACCATTGCCCCAATGATGACGTCCATGTGGACGGACACCAACATCTATAACGAGGTCGGTATACCGGCAGTCAAGTTTGGAATTGGCGCTGTCCTGGTTGAGCGCGATGGGCGTACGGAATTGATACCCCATACGACTAGCGTCGAAGACCTGCTCGCAGCTACACGGATCTATACCGCGACAGCACTTCGCATGTGTGCATGAAGGTCTGAGTCAGATTTGCGTCGCTCTGGCTCGACTGCACGGCACGACCGGACGTCCAGCTAAGGATGGAGGACGCGCGACCAGGTGCTGCGGTCGTGTCGCGGCGCGAATCAAGCCCGAGCAAGCGCTGCTCGATAGAGGCAAGGGTTGACGGTCCCACCATCTGGAACTTCAGGTTGGTGGTCTGGCCTGGTCCCGCAGCAGTCGGCGCAAGATCTTGCCCGAGGCTGATCTGGGCACCTTGTCAGTGAACGTGACCTTGGCGAGGCGTTTGAAGTGGGCGAGGCGGGTGGCGACGAACTCGGCGATGTCGTCTTCGGTGGCCGTGGTGGCCTCTTTGAGCACGACGAATGCGACGGGCACTTCGCCGGCAATGTCGTCTGGCTCGCCGATGACGGCGGCGTCGGCGACTGCGGGGTGGGTGAGCAGAACGGCCTCGAGTTCGGCTGGCGCTACCTGAAACCCCTTGTACTTGATCATCTCTTTGAGACGGTCGATGACGTAGAGATAACCGTCATCGTCGACGTGGCCGATGTCACCCGTGTGCAACCAGCCGTGTTCGTCGATGGTGTCGGAGGTCGCTCGCGGGTTGTTGAGATACGCCGTCATCATTTGGGGACCGCGCATGCACACCTCACCGTCCTCCCCAACATGCATCGCGTCCCCGGTCACGGGATCGACGACCTTGATCTCGCTGTTCGGTGCGGTGACTCCGACTGAGCCGGGTTTGGAGCTTCGATTTGGCCCCAGATGTGTTCCGGGCGCCATTTCGGTCATGCCGTAGCCCTGGACCACCTCGCAGCCGAGACGCGCCGACGCTTCACCGGCGAGGCCAGGCGACAGTGGTGCCGCGCCCGAGAACACCTGCTCAAGACCTGATAGGTCGAATTTGTCGACGATCGGATCCTTGGCGAGTGCCGCCACGATCGGTGGCGCGACGAAGGCCCGTGTCACAGCGAAGTCCTGGAGTAACTGGAGGTACGGCTGCAAGGCGAAGCGAGGCATCGTGATCACGGTGGCGCCGGCGGTGATGGGCGCGTTCATGAGCACCTGGATGCCGAAGATGTGGAAGAACGGGAGAACGGCAGCGATCTTCTCGTCAGCACGCAGCGCGAACGGAGCGAGCGTCTGCATCACTCCTGCGACCAGCGCGCGGTGGCTGAGCACGACGCCCTTGGCTAGGCCGGTAGTCCCGGACGAGTAGGGGATGGCGAACGGCGCGTCGAAGGGCACGTCCACCGGCTCGGACACCGGATCGGCGAACAAGGCCACCAATCGCGGGATGCCGTCGATCGCCGCGTCGCCGATCACGTAGGTGCTCTGCACCGAGGTGCCGGCGGAGGCGGCAAGTGCCGTGTCCAAGCAGTCGGCGTCGGTGACGAGGATGCGGGGCCCGGCGTCTTCTAGCTGATGACGAACCTCGGCCTCGGTGTAGGTCGGGTTGATGGTGGTGACCACCCCGCCAGCGAAACCCACCCCGTGGAACACGACCGCGTACTCGGGAGAATTCGGCGCCATGATCGCCACGACGTCGCCCGGCGCGAACGCGTGCGCGACGAGCCCGCCAGCGAGGCGCCGCACTGCGTCATCCAGTTCTCCGTAGGTGAGCACGCGCCCGGTTACACCTTCGATGAGCGCCGCCTTGTCCGGGACGTCGGCCGCTCGCCGAAGCACCAGCTCGGGCAGCAAGACATCGGGGATCTCGACGTCAGGAAGTGGGCTCCTGTGGATCACATCCCTCCCGGTCATCCGTGCCTGTTTCTAGAGGATCGCGCTCCCGTCCTTACGCGTGCAGATTGCAGTCCGGCGGTGGTGCCAAGATCCAAATGTGAGAATGCGTCGGCGAGCGTTGGTAGCGATGACCATCGCGGTGATCGCGTATTCAGCATCGTCGTTGCTCGTCCGCGCGGGACGAGCAGAACCGGTTGTGTTCAATGCCTGGCGCTTGTGGTTCGCGGTTCCGCCGCTTGCAGCGATTGTCGTGTGGCGCCAACGCCGGCGCCCGGAGTTGGAGCTCTGGCCGGCAGAAATATCAAGGGGTCGCGTGTTCGCGTTGCTAGTGGGCGGCGGCGCGCTCTTCGCCGCTGGTGCCTCCGTAGCGTTCGTTGCGATCGACCGGACCCGCCTCCTAAACGTCACGCTGATCACCTCACTTCAACCGGTGGTGGTCGTCGCGTTTGCTGTCATCGCACTCGGCGAGCGTCTGAGCGCGAAGCGCGCTGCCGCTGCCAGCGCGGCGGTGCTCGGAACCCTCGCCGTGGCGGCTGCTGGATCAAGCAATGGCACCTGGACTCTCGAGGGCGACTTGATCGCGGTCGGTGCGCTCATGCTGTACGCCGGTTGGTTCCTCTATGGCCGGGTCTTGCGAGCCCGGTTCTCGATGGATCCGATTGCATTAATGCTGGGGGTCCTAGCTCCTGCAGCGGCCTTGCTCACGCCAGTGGCGCTGCTGATGCACGGCAATCTCCACATGAACGGGCGTGGGTTCGCGTTCGCGGCCTACACCATGGTCGCAGGCACGACGGCACACGTCCTGGTGGTCTGGACGCATCCCTATCTTCCTGCGGTTGTCTCGGCGCCCTTGCTCCTCGCACAGCCTCCGATCGTCGCGGTTGCGGCTTGGCTCTGGTTCGGCGAGGAACTCGGCGCAGTCGAAATCGTTGGATCGACGATTGTTATCGCGACCCTCGTCTTCGTGGTCCGTACACCCGCTGCGGAACTTGTCGAGGGGACTACTGCTGATCCAGTAGCGCCCACCTAGATCGCGACCATCCCGGTCCGAGAATTACCGGTGAGATGCGCTAGCGATGCGGGCGAGGACATCGCCAGACTCTGCGACCTCGCCAAAGAATGTCGAGACCATGGTCAGCACGTACCGGTGCACGGAGTCCTCATCGAAGGCGCCCCACCCACGATCAGCTAGGGGAGCGGGGCCAGTCGCATCTGAGAGGTAGATGACCTCGAAGTCCCGGTAGAACGCGTCGCGGATGGTGGACTCGCAACAGACGTTGCCAGCAACCCCCGCAACGATCAGGAGAGTGACCCCCAGGCCGCGCAAGAGCACCTCAAGGTCCGTTCCAAAGAAGGCACTGAATCGTCGCTTCGTGATGATGTGGTCAGTCGGTTCCACTTCGAGTGTTGGATAGAGCTCGACGCCGGGCGTGCTCTCACGCAGGGCCTGGCCACTTGCCGTCACAGGATGTAGCACTCCCACACGCCCGATATCGCTGCCGTCGGCACGATGAGCCTGTGCGGTGAAGATGACAGGGATCCCCTGCGCGCGACATACCGTGGAGACGCGGTTGATGGTCTCGACGGCTTCGCGCCCGATGGCATTCTCGTAGGGAGCACCGGGCGCAAGGAAGTCCCGCTGCATGTCAACAACGAGAAAGGCCGTGGACTCTGGCTGAATCTCGAACGTGGTCGGAACGAACACTGGTGTCAGGTTCTAGCTGAGATAGCGGATCACCATCTCAGCGACGCAGGCCGGTCTCTCGCTGCCGTCGATGTCGAAGGTCATGCCAAGGGCGACCTGAACGCCTCCATCCATCGCCTCGGCAGCATTGAGCCGGATGCTCAACCGAACCCTTGAACCCGAAGGCACCGGTGCAGGGAAGCGCACCTTGTTGAGGCCGTAGTTCACGACGGACGTCGCATCAGGAACCTGCAAGACCTCGGCGAGGAGCCAGGGACATAGCGACAGCGTGAAGAACCCGTGAGCGATGGTGGTTCCGAACGGACCGTCTTTGGCCGCGATGGGATCGACATGGATCCATTGGTGGTCCCGGGTCGCGTCAGCGAAGAGATCGATGTCGCGTTGCTCAATCGTCACCCACTCGGAAGAGCCAAGATCCTTGCCGACCAGTCCCGGCAGCTCACTCACCTTCGGCGTCGACGCCGGCGCTTGTCGGGTGTGGTCGGTCATGAACGCAGCTCCTCAAGTGGAATAGGGCGAGATCAGCTCTTGCGCTCGGTGCGACCCGCAGCAGCACACTCGACGATTTCATCCAACGCGCTGCCGGTCGGAAAGACCGAATAGCCGAGCTCTGTGAGCGTTTGAACATCGTCTTGCGGGATCACTCCACCGACAAGCAGCGCAACGTCTTGCCGGCCAGCAGCTCTCAGGCCCTCGGCCAAGCGCGTGCAGTAGTCGATGTGCGCGCCGGAAAGGATTGACAGGCCGACAACATCGACGTCTTCGTCGAGGATCGTCGCGGTGATTGCATCAACAGATTGGTGGCGCCCGGTGTAAATCACTTCGAAACCGGCGTCGCGCAACGCTCGCGTGACTACCTTGGCCCCGCGGTCGTGCCCGTCGAGACCAGGCTTCGCGATGAGAACTCGCACCGGGTGCTGATTCACCACGGCACGCATCGTAGGTCGCAATATGCCGTCTTGTCGACGGTCGTCAGAATGTGGCAAGATCCCAGGCTCGGAGGGGGTTCCATGCCGCTGAAGTTGGCTACATCACGCGTGCTCGTGACCGGGGGCGCACGGGGAATCGGTGAGGCGATTGCCCGCCGGCTCGCCACTGAAGGGGCGGCCGTGGCGATCCTGGACCTCGACGCGGATGCCGCCGCCGCCACCGCGTCGCAGATCGCAGGCACAACTGGTCAGGTCGTGGGATTCGGTTGCGACGTGTCGAATCGATCCCAGGTAGCCGAGGTGGTGCCCGCCGCCGCGGAGTCGCTCGGTGGCCTCGATGGCTTGATCACCAACGCAGGCGTTGCGCGAGACGGTTTCTTGCACAAGCTCGACGACGACGCGTGGGACACAGTCATCGCGGTCCACCTCACAGGCACGTTCGCGTGTCTGCGCGCTGCGAGCCCGTGGCTGCGCGCCGACGGCCCCGGACGTGTCGTGTGCATCTCGTCGATCTCGGCCGCGATGGGCAACTTGGGGCAATCGAACTACACCGCGGCTAAGGGTGGCATCCTCTCGCTGGTGAAAACGGCCGCGCTCGAGCTTGCGCGCTTTCAGACCACCGTCAATGCCATTCGCCCGGGCTTCATCGACACCGCGATGACCCAAGCTGTCCCTCCTGATCTCCGCCAGAAGCTGATCGATGACATCCCGCTGGGCCGATCGGGCGAACCAGGGGACGTCGCTGGCGCCGTGGCATTCCTTTGCAGCGAAGACGCGTCGTACATGACGGGAGCCGTGCTGGACATCAACGGCGGGGCTTACATGTGAGAGCGTCGCCTCCCATCCGCGAACGCTCGCAGCCGCGCTTTGGGGTCAACTTGAACAACCGTGAGCCTCTGCTCGCTCCGGGTTACGACCTCAATGCCCTCTTGGCACTCGCAGAACAGGTCGAGGAATTGGGTTTCGATGCAGTGTTCGTGGGCGACAGCCTGTTCTCCAAGCCTCGATTCGAGGCATTGACACTCCTCGGTGCGCTCAGCCAGCGGACCTCGCGGGTGCAGCTCGGGACTTCAGCGCTCGTCGCGTCGCTGCGTGATCCTCTGTACCTCGCACTGCAATGGGCGACGCTGGACCACCTCTCGAATGGGCGAATGATCCTCGGTGCAGGTGCTGGGAATGCCGAACCCCGGGTGAAGTTGGAGTTCGCCTCGCTCGGTCTCGAATTCGGCAAGCGAATGTCCCGGCTGGAGGAGTGCCTGCACGTCCTCAAGACCATCTGGAGCTCCGGATCGGTCACCTTCCACGGCAAGCATTTCCAGTACGACGACGTGTCGTTCTACTCGGGTACCGAGCTAGCCCCTTTCACAGCGAAGCAGGGATCACCACCGATCTGGGTTGTCTCAAACCCGAACATCATGAACCCGGCGGGTGAACAACAGGTCGCCAACGCGTGCCGTCGAATCCTCACGTACGGCGATGGGTGGCTCACTTGTTGTCGAGCGGGTCACCCCGAAGAATTGGAACAGCAACTCGAGATGCTTGTACAGACGGCATCCGAGAGCGACATCAATCTCGACGAGTTCGATGTCGCCTATCAGGTCACTCTGACGTTGGCGGACACCACCGATGCTGCTCACGCAATGCAACGGGAGTACATCGACAGCTACTACCCCGAGCTCCGAGAGCACGTGAACTTGGTCGATTGGGGACCCGTCGGCTCGCCAGACGAAGTGACCGCGTGGTTTGATCGCTTTCTCGACGCTGGCGTCACCTACTTCGTGTGTCGGTTCGGTGCGATCGACCAGTTTGATCAAGTGAGTCGATTTACCCAGAGTGTGCTCCCGAAATTTCGCGGTGCGCAATCAACCGTGTCATGACCGAGGTGAAGATCGGGCACCCCCAACGGGCGCATCGTGAGGAGAGGCATGCGACTCGGCTTTGACGTTGGCGGGACCTTCACAGACTTCGTCCTGCTGACCTCGAATGGACAGTTGTTCACGGGCAAGCGCTTGACGACCTATCCGGATCCGTCCGACGCGTGCCTCGCCGGCCTCCAGGAGATCCTCTACCGCGGTGCCGCGCAATGGTCGGACCTCGAGCAGCTCATCCACGGCACGACTTGGGGTTCCAATGTCATCATCGAGCGCAAGGGAGTCGGTGTCGGCCTGGTCACGACCGCAGGCTTCCGAGACGTGCTGGCAATTGCCCGCGAGAAGCGATACTCGCTCTACGACCTCCAGATCGAGAAGCCTGAGCCCCTTGTCGGCCGATCTTCGATCTGGGAGATCCGGGAGCGAACGTTGGCGGACGGCTCCGTGGCGACGCCGTTGGATGAGCCGGCCGCGCGAGAAGTGGTGCAACAGATTCGTTCAGCCGGGATCCAGAGCCTCGCCATCTGCTTCTTGCACAGCTACCGGAACGCAACCAACGAACGACGGTTTGCCGAAATCGTGCACGACGTCGCTCCCGAGATCGCGGTGTCGCTGTCATCCGAAGTGTCGCCGCAGATCCGCGAGTACGAGCGCACGAGTACGACGGCCGTGAACGCCTATGTGATGACCGCCGTGCGCGCTTACTTGCAGAGAATGCTCGAGGAAGTCCGCGACACGGGCTACAAGGGACGGCTGTTCATCATGCAATCGAACGGTGGAATTGCCACCGCCGAGGCCATGACCCGACTTCCTGTGCGCATGATCGAGTCTGGTCCCGCCGGTGGCGCCATCGTTGCTGCGCTCTACGGCGGCCTGACCAACAACGCCGATGTCGTCGCGTTCGACATGGGGGGCACGACCGCAAAGCTGGCGATGATCAAGGACGGCGTGCCGGAGACGGTCAGCCAATTCGAGTTGCACAAGGTGGACCTCCAGGCCGGCAGCGGCATCCCGATGAGCGTGCGCTCCATCGACTTGGTCGAGATCGGTGCCGGTGGGGGCAGCATCGCCGAAGCCGGGATGGGGACGATTCAGGTCGGGCCCGAAAGCGCGGGGTCGACCCCAGGACCCGCGTGTTACGGCCGAGGCGGCGACCACGCGACCGTGACGGACGCGAACGTGGTGTTGGGTTATCTGAGTGCCGCGAACTTCGCGGGTGGCACCATGACACTGGACGCAGAAGCAGCCCACGACGCGGTCCGACGACACGTCGCGGAACCTCTCGGGATCAGCCTCGAGGAGGCCGCCTGGGGGATCCATCGCATCGCCAACCTGAACATGGAGCTCGCTGCCCGTGTCGTGTCGATCGACCGTGGGTACGATCCGCGCGATCTGGCGTTGGTGGCCACCGGTGGATGCGGACCTGCGCACGCGTGTCGAATGGCGTCAGCTCTCGGCATGCCGACGGTCATCGTGCCTGCGGCAGCTGGCGTTGCTTCAGCAATCGGCATGCTCGCCGCTGACGTGCGGTTTGACGTGTCGCGCAGCCTCGTCGGCACCCTTGCCGACACTGACCTTAAGGCATTGAACCACCTATTCACTGAACTTGAGGCCGAAGCATCCCGCACTATTCGAGAATCAGGCGCGGCAGAGAGCCCCGTCTTGGTCCGAGAGGTGGAACTCCGCTACATCGGACAAGGTTATGAGCTCTCGATCGAGGTCCCAGCTGGCGACCTCACCGAAGCTGAGATGGCGTTGCTCCGTCAGCGCTTCGAGAAGGCGTACATCGCTCGCTATGGATTCAGCAGCGGAGACCAGAGTATCGAGGCAACGACGTGGAAGGTCACCGCGTATGGACCGACTCCCGAGATCAACCTCGGTCGAATTACGCGAGGGGCTGGGTTGCCAGACGACGCTTTGCGCGAGACGCGGCCAGCGTATTTTCCCGAGTATGAGGGATACGTCGACACGCCCGCCTATTCGCACGCTGCGTTGACGTCAGGAGCGGAGATCGTTGGTCCGGCGGTAATCGAAGAACGCGAGTCCACCGCCGTGGTGCCACCTGGCTTCCGAGCGGTCGTCGATGACTTCGGCACGTTGATCATCCGAAATGAGCCGTAGCGACGAGCGCAACAGGAGGCGCACCATGGCATCCGCCTATTCGATGGCGAGCGAGGCAGCCGACACGCCGCCACCTGACGGCCGTAATCCATGCGCTATAGGCTCCGGCGCGCGATCGGTTCGGCAAGCGGCTCCGGACCTGTTGGGCATCGGTAGCGGGATCTGACGGGGACCGGAGTGCTGTAGGAATGCCCGCGACGCAACCAAAGTCACTCATCCTCGATGTCTATGCCGTGTTCGTCCGGCGACTTGGAGGTTGGATCGCCGTCGCAGACCTTGTGGTCTTGATGGCAGATCTTGGAATCGACGAGCAAGCGGCGCGGTCGGCCATTTCCCGCATGAAGCGAGCTGGCCTTCTTCGAGCCGAATCGCGGAGCGAGTCCGCCGGATACGCGCTGACCGACGAGGCATTGGACATCCTGGCCGCCGGCGATCAGCGGATCTTCAACTCCGAACGACCAGCCGACTTGATCGATGGCTGGGTGATCGCCGTGTTCTCGGTGCCCGAGAAGGAGCGAGACCAGCGGTACTCGTTGCGGTCGCGCCTCGCATGGCTCGGTTTCGGACAGGTCGAAGCCGCAGTGTGGATCGCACCACGTCGCATACTCCCCGATGTGAAGCGTGTGCTCGAAGGCAACAAGTTGGACCGCTACGTTCATCTCTTTGAGGGCGCATACTCGGCGTTTCTCGAACTGCCTGAATTTGTGTCGCGCGCATGGGACCTCGATCATCTGCGAGCGTTGTACAGCGAGTTCCTCTCGCGTCACGAGCCTGCCCTCAAACGTTGGCGAAATGACGGCAGCATGACCGATCGTGACGCCTTCATCGATGTCATGCGGCTGGTGTCAGAATGGCGTCGCTTGCCGTACATGGACCCTGGCCTTCCCCCTGAGCTGCTCCCTGAGGACTGGGAGGCCGAACGGGCGCGCCGCGTGTTCAACGAGCTCCGCGGGTTGATCGAGATGCGCGCCTTCAAGCGGGTCATGGACGTCGTCGAGGGCTGATCCGGTGGCGCGTGCTCTCAGCCCCTTTCTGACGAAAGGCCTGCCTCGCCGCGACGAGTGGCCCCACTTCCAGTTTTCGCTTCCATCGCTCCAATACCCGAGCAAGCTCAATGCTGCTACCGAGCTCCTCGATCGTGCAGTGGAGCGCGGTTGGGGGCCACGGCCCTGCCTCATCACCGATGACGAGGAATGGACGTATTCGGCGCTCCTCCAACGAGCGAACCGCCTTGCGCACGTCCTGGTCGATGACCACGGGCTCCAACCCGGCGATCGCATCGTGCTGCGGAGCTGGAACTCCCCATGGACCGTTGCATGGTGGTTTGCAGCCCTCAAGGTCGGAGGCGTGGTCGTAACTACAAGCCCGTTGCTGAAAGAAAAGGAGATCCGCGATGTTCTCGAGATGACGCAGCCAGCCATCGCCGTCTGTCACGACACCGTTAGTACCGAGCTTGAGGCCGCAAGTCCGCCGAGCATCCTTTGCTGGGGTCATGGGGGCTCGAGCGATCCGTTGCGCCGCGCCGAGCACCAGCCAGACTCGTTCTCGGACGACGATTCCGACGCCGATGACGTCTGTCTAGTGGGCTCGACTTCAGGCACGACCGGCAAGCCAAAGGCGCCGTGTCACTTCCATCGGTCCGTGCTCGCAATCGCCGACACCTTCTCGGCCGAGATCTTGCGCCCACGCTCGGATGATGTCTTCGCCGGAACACCGTCACTCGCCTTCACCTATGGGCTCGGTGCGCTCATGGTATTTCCGATGCGGGTTGGAGCAGCAAGTGTCTTGTTCGAGCGGGGTGGGCCGGATGTCCTCGCCGATGCAATCGACCGACACTCTGTGTCGGTGTGCTTCACTGCACCGAAGGCTTATCTCGACCTGGCCGACCTCGCTCGCGACCACAGCTTCTCGTCGCTTCGCATTGCAGTATCCGGCGGAGAGCACCTGCCGGCCGCGACCTCCGCGGCATTTCGCGAGGCAACCGGCGTCGCCATCACCAATGGGATCGGGAGCACCGAACTGCTGCACAACTTCATCTCCTCACCCGGCGCCGAGCTCCCACCGGGAGCTACCGGAAGAGCGATTCCCGGATTCGAGGCTCGGGTGGTCGGCGACGAGATGGTCGATGCCGCGCCCGGGGAACCGGGGCAACTTGCCGTGCGAGGGCCCACCGGCTGCCTGTACCTCCATGATGAGCGTCAGCGTGAGTACGTGCGGCGCGGCTGGAACTACACCGGGGATGTGTTCATACGTGACGAGGACGACGTGTTCTGGTACCAGGGCCGGGCAGACGACATGGTTGTTGCGTCCGGCTACAACGTGTCGCCGGTCGAGGTCGAGGAGATCCTCCTGGGGCATCCACTGGTGGCGGACTGTGGCGTGGCGAGCGCCGAGACCGCCAGTGGGACTTCGATTGTCAAGGCCTGGGTCGTCCTGGCGGAGTCACTCGATTCTGAGCCGACCGACATGCTCCGGCAGTTCGTCAAGTCCCGACTTGCGGTCTACAAGTGTCCTCGCGAGATCGAGTACGTCACGTCTCTCCCTCGAACGGCCAATGGCAAGCTCCGCCGGCGGGCATTGGGGAGGAGTGCTGCCGAGGCGTGAGCGGACCACGCGGGCCCAAACCGGCCATGAGGGGCGCCTGACGCTCGTCTAGCGATCGTCACAGAAATGCCATAATGTGGCTTCGCACGCCGCCGCAGGACAGGGGCAGACGCCACCAGACGATGAAACTGCTCGAAGCCCTCAATGTGGGCCCGGTCACATTGCCGAACCGCTTGGCCGTTCCAGCGATGGTCACACGTTTGTCGGGTGAAGACGGCCGGGTGAACGACGATGTCGTTGACCGATACGTGCGATACGCCGAAGGAAACGTTGGCCTGATCGTGGTCGAGGCCTCGTCAGTGCACGGCGGAAAGTCGGGACCGCTTCTGCGCGTGTCCGACGACGAGTTCATCCCTGGCTTGCGTCAATTGACGTCGGCGTGCCACGCGGCATCGGACTCCAAGGTCTTCCTCCAGATCATCCACTTCCTGAAGATCGCCAGGTCGGGATGGCGGGAGAAGGTGTCAGAGGTCGATGCGGAACGCCTCGAAGAGCTCCCGGAGCTTTTCACCTCCGCGGCTCTTCGCGCGCAAGAAGCTGGTTTCGACGGCGTCGAGCTCCACATGGCGCATGCGTACACACTTTCGTCGTTGCTCTCGCGTCACAACCGTCGGTCCGACAAGTACGGCCGCACGCTCGAGAACCGTCTGCGCCTTCCCTCAAAGGTTCTCAGGACCGTGCGCGCGAGGGTCGACCCGTCGTTTGGGGTCGCGGTCAGGTTCGATGCCGACGAGAGCATTCGGCGTGGGTACTCGGTGCTCGAGGCCGGCCAAATGGCGGTCCGTTTCGCCGAGCTCGGTGCTGGATACGTGTCCTTGTCTGCAGGTGGCAAGTTCGAGGACGCGGTTCATCGCGAGGGCAAGCCGCTGTATCCGTACACCGGTTACAGCGGCGATCGCTGTATGCCCGGCGACACGTATGTCGACGGTGCGAACAGTTGGATGGCTGAGGCAGTGAAGAGCACATTGCGGTCGCATGGTTGCGACACGCCCGTGCTCGCCACGGGCAAGATCGGAAGCGCGCAGCTCGCGGAGGACTTGTTGCAGCGCGGGGTATGCGACATCGTGGGGATGGCACGCGCCCTCCTTGCCGATCCATACCTTCTCAAGAAGTTCCGTGAGGGTCGTGAGGACGAGACGGTGCGCTGCATCTATTGCAACGTCTGCAAGTCACTGGACGAGAACTTCAACACGGTCGTGTGTTACTTGTGGCCGAAGGACGCGATCCAGGCTCCCCGTCCGGACGAGCAGAGTCAGGTGCCGATCCGCTGGCCTGAGAATCTCGAACCCCTCACGGCGAGCGCCGAGGCAGGACAGATTCGATTGAAGTGGACACGACCGGAGGGCCCGGCCGTCGGTTTCGACGTGCTGCGCTCCGAGGACCTCGGTCCATATGAGCGCCTCACGTCATGCACGCGAGCCTCGCAGCTCGACGATTCTGTCCTGAGGGGTCGCTCGTACCGGTATCGCGTAGTTCCCTACGATGAGAGTGGTCGTCGCGGTGTGCCATCCAACATCGTCGAGATCGAGCTTGGTCCGGATGATGCCGACGAGGCGATGGCATTGGAGGATGTAGATGTCTCGCTCTGAGCAGGCTGATCCAACGATCCGAGACGATGGTCTTCGCAAAGTGCACACGTCGTCAGGCGTCGAGATCAAGCCTGTCTACGGGCCAGGTGACGTCTCGAACCGTGTCTACGAGCGAGACAGCGGAGACCCGGGGGAGTATCCCTATCTCCGCGGGCCGTACCGTGACATGTACCGCCAAAAGTTGTGGACCATGCGGACCTACACAGGATTTGGGACGGTCCGCGAGACGAATGCTTGGCATCGACGTCTGCTCGAGCAGGAAGGCGTGCACGGGCTGTCAACGGCGTTGGATCTCCCTACGCAGATGGGTTTCGACTCTGACTACCCCGAGTGGCGTTCAGAGGTTGGCCGCGTCGGTGTAGCGATTGACTCACTTGCAGATTTCGAAGTTCTGTTCGACGGTATTCCGCTCGAAGACATCTCGTGCTCGTTCACCATCAACGCGCCCGCCTTTCTCTTCCTGGCTCTGTACGAAGCTGTCGGCGAAAAGAAGGGGATTCCTGCTGACCGCCTGCGGCCGATCGTCCAAAACGACATCCTCAAGGAGTTCTTCGCTCGAGGCGCGTGCGTCTTTCCGGTGGAACCAAGCCTGAGGATCGTGGCTGACACCTTTGCGTATTGCTCGAAGGTCATGCCCAAGGCGAACCCGATCTCCGTGTGTGGCTACCACATACGCGAATCGGGTGCGAACGCAGTGCAGGAGATGGGCTTCGCGATCTCGAACGCGATCGAATATGTGAATCGTGCAATAGAGCGCGGGATACCAGTAGACGCGTTCGCACCAAGGATTTCCTGGAACCTTGGCGCGTTCATGAATCTCTTCGAAGAAGTGGCGAAGTATCGGGCTTCACGCCGTCTCTGGGCGCGGATCATGCGCGAGCGATTCGGGGCCACCGACGAAAGGTCATGGCGTTTCTTGTGGTTCGCGGGAACGTGCGGGTCGACGTACAGCGCGCGCCAGCCATTGAACAACGTGGTTCGAGGCACCGTAGAGGCGATCGCGCTTGTGCTCGGAGGTGTGCAGAGCTTCACGGTGAATACCTGGCAAGAGGCGTATCGAATTCCCGACGAGGAAGCGATGCTGTTGGCGTTGCGGACTCAGCAGATCCTCGGGTACGAAGCGGGATTGGCGGACACTGCTGATCCGCTGGCGGGTTCGTACTACGTCGAGGCGCTGACAGACGAGTATGAGGAAAGAATCCGTGAGCTCATCGATGACATTGATGAGCGTGGTGGCATGGCTAGCTGCATCGAAAGTGGCTATGTCCAACGGCTCGTGTTGGACGAGGCCTATCGCGATCAGCGTGCCGTCGAGTCAGGCGAACGACTGATCGTCGGCGAGAACATCTTCGAAACAGACGACGCGCAGGCACCTACGTCGCTGTTCGAGTACAACGAAGGAGCGCTCGCTGAGCAGCTCGAACGGCTCGACCACGTTCGAAACTCCCGAGATGACCAGGCGGTGAAACAGTCGCTTGCTCGCCTGAAGGATGTCGCGGCCAATCCCGACGAGAACATCATGCCGGCGACCATTGAGTGCGTTCGCAACTACGCAACCGTCGGCGAGATTTTCGATGCGCTGCGAGATGTCTTTGGGGTCTATCGGGAGCCCATCGCCGCGATCTTCGGCTAACGGGAACGCTCAGAGCGCGCGCGTTGGCCGCCAGGCGCCCACGATGTCGCGGATCCGGCCAATGATCTCGCCAACGGTCGCGTAGGCCTTCACCGCCTCGATGCACGCATCCATCACGTTCTCGTTGCCGCGTACTGCCGCGGTGATGTGATCAAGGGCCGTTTTGACGGCGTCGCTGTCGCGCCGCGCCCTCAGGGTGGAGAGCGCATCACGCTGTGCTTGTTCCGTCCTGGGATCGATCTCGAAAGCCGGGAGCGCGATCGGCTCTGAAGTGAAGCGGTTCACGCCGACCACGGTCGTCTCACCGGTTTCGACGTTGCGTGCTTGGCGGTAGGCGGCCTCGTTGAGTTCGTTCTGGAACCACCCGCTGCTGATGCACGCGATGGAACCGCCGCGTTGGTCGATGCGGTCCATCACCCCGAGGACTTGCGCTGCAAGCTCGTCGGTCAACGCCTCGACCGCGTATGACCCGGCGAAGGGGTCGAGAGTCTCGGTCACACCGGTTTCAAAGCACAGGATCTGCTGGGTTCGCAGTGCCACCGTGGCTGCGTCGCTTGTCGGCGTGCCGAGCGCTTCGTCGTACGCGCAGACGTGGAGTGTCTGGACGCCACCAAGAGCGGCCGCCAAGCCTTCGACCGTGGTACGGCTGATGTTGTTCAGTGGCTGCTGCGCGGTGAGCGACGAACCCGCGGTGAACGCGAAGATACGCAACTGGCTCGACTTCGGGTCCTTGGCGCCGTAACGGTCCCGCAGAAGGTGGGCCCAGACCCGGCGCGCGGCCCGGAACTTGGCGACCTCTTCGAGGATCTCGATACCGGACGAGAGGAACGCGAAGAGACTTGGCGCGAACTGGTCGACTGACAGTCCCCGGGCAATGGCGGCATCGAGGTACGCAATGGCGTTGGCGAACGTGAAGGCGATTTCCTGCACCGCATCGGATCCGGACTCGCGGATGTGGTAGCCGGAGATGGCGAGGGGCACCCAGTTGGGTACTTCCCGGGCGCAGTATTCGATCACGTCGACGGCCAAGCTCAGGGACGGTTCGGGCTCGAAGATCTGAGTGCCGCGAGCGATGAACTCTTTGAGGACATCGTTCTGGATGAACAGACCGAACTCGTTCGGGTCGACACCACGTTGCTCGGCGAGCGCGACGAACATGGCGGCCCACAGGTAGCCAATGGAATTTGCCGTCGTGCGAACTTGGGAGATCTGCTCGAGCGGAATGTCACGCATGAGGATCTCGATGTCGGCGAGACTGTCGATCGCCACACCGACCTTGCCGACCTCGCCCAGGGCCAAGTGGTCATCGGAGTCCAGGCCAAGCTGTGTGGGAAGGTCGAGAGCCACCGAGAACCCGGTCTGGCCCGCGTCGAGCAGCTCACGGAAGCGCTGGTTGGTGTCGGCGGCAGAACCGAAGCCGGCGTACTGCCCCATGATCCAGGGTCCCGGCTGGTCGGTGACCCCGCGGGTGAACGGGAACTGGCCGGGCCGTTCGGCTCCTTCCGGGGCGTAATCGGCCCGAAGGGTCATCGGTTCACCCTTTCGGCCTCGAGGTCCAGACGAAGCTGCTTTTTCGAGATCTTGCCCGTGGCCTGAAGCGGGAACGCATCGACCTGCCGAATGTCCTTCGGCTTCTTGTAGGCGGAGAGTCGCTGGCGACAGTGGGCGAGCACCGACTCCACGGCGACGTGCTCACCGTCCCGAACGGAGTAGAGCGCAACGATGCGCTGGCCCCATTCCGCGTCCTGAACGCCAACAACAGCGACCTCGGCGATGCCTGGCAGCTCAGCGATGACGTCTTCGACCTCGCGGGGATAGACGTTGTAGCCCCCGGAGATGATCATGTCGCCCTTGCGGTCTACGAGGTACACCCGTCCGGCCGAATCGAGCTTGCCGAGGTCGCCCGTGTGGAGCCATCCATCGACCACGGACTTGGCCGCGGATTCATCCGCGATACCCCAGTAGCCGGACATCGTGTGGTCACCACGGGTGATGAGCTCGCCGACCTCTCCAGGGGGGACCGTGGAACCGTGCTCGTCGACGATGCGAACCTCGACGCCAGCGCACGGAAAACCAGCCGACGTGAGCAGCTCAGGATGCGACGTGATGCCCAGCGCGTGATCGTCCGCCGAGAGCACCGTCACGGGCGGGATCGCCTCGACCAACCCGTACATTTGGATGAGGTTCGAAGTGATCCGTTCGAAGCTTTCGCGGATCTGCTCCGATGGCATCGGCGAGCCTGCATAGACCAGGCGTTGCAGGCGTGATGTATCCAACGCGTTCAAGTCGTCGTGCATCAAGAGTCGCGCCACCATCGTGGGTACGAGCACTGTCCCCGTCACCCCACGGTGGTTGACCGCCTCGAACAGGTCGTCGGGATCGAAGGTTGGGAGAATGAGTTGGCGGGCACCCATCAGGAAGTGTGGAAGCACGAAGAGGCCGCTGGCGTGGGTGATGGGACCGGCATGGCACCAGACATCGGCCGGCGTCGGCGTCATGATGTCAGTGAGGATGTTGTAGAGGCTCGCGATGCGATTCTGATGGGTCCGAGTCGCACCCTTGGGCTTTCCGGTGGTGCCGGACGAGTAGTTGAGTGAGATGAGCGTGTCCGGCGCAATGTCGTCTGTGAGATGGGGTTCGGAATCCGCAAGGAACCGGTCGTAGGGAATGCCGTCTCCATCGCCGATCACGATCGTGTGGTCCACGACATCCCGCAGTTCCTGAATCCTGTCTGCGAACTCGGCGCGATGAATGAGGGCTTTGGCGTCGCAGTCGCGTGCGATGCGACACCAGTCGCTTGGGCTCAGGCGATAGTTCAAGGCGACTCGGACGAGCCCAGCCGAGGAGATGCCGAAGTCGGTCTCGACGTAGGCGATCCCGTTCGATTGGAGATCAAGGACGCGGTCGCCCGGCGCCAATCCCAGGTTGAGCAGGCCACGACCGAGGCGCCGCGAGCGGTCGGCGACCTCGACAAAGGACAGCTGTCGCCCTGGTTCTTCGAGGGCGATGCCGGTGCCATGCCGCTGCGCTGCCCGCGCCACGAGAGTGCCGAGGTTCATGCCTCTCCTGATCTACTGAACGTGTGACGGTCGCCACAATAACGTCATAGAGGCTCGGCGGGCTCGTCGCGGCGGGCGGCAAGCGCACCCTTGAGCCACGAGACAATCTCGCCGAGGGGTGCCCCAGGTGTGAAGACACGGGCAATCCCGGCGTGCTCGAGTTGCGCGATGTGCGCGTCAGGGATCACGCCGCCGCCGAACACGAGGACGTGGTCGAGGTGACGGGCGCGGAGTTCCCGGACGACGGCGGGGAACACGGTGGCGTGTGCTCCGGAGAGGGATGACAGGCCGACAGCATCCACATCTTCCTGGAGGGCGACCTCGGCGATGGCCTCGGGGGACTGTCGCAGCCCGGAGTAGATGACTTCGAACCCGGCGTCGCGCAAGGTCATCGCTACGACCTTGGCACCGCGGTCGTGACCGTCGAGGCCGGGCTTGGCGACGAGCACACGCCAAGTGCGGGGCGAGCTCATCATTTCGCGCGCGGTTCGACGTAGGCCGCGTCGAGGATACGGATCCCGGTGGGGAACACGGCAACGGGATTGAGGTCGAGCTCGAACCCCGCGGGCCATCCGTCGACGATCTGTGAGACCGTCGCGACGAGCTGAGCGAGGGACGGAATGTCACCCGCGGGCTGCCCTCGTGTGCTCGTGAGGAGCCGTCCGACCGCGGTTTCGGCGATCATCGCCGCGGCCTCGTGCATATCGACTGGGGCCAGGCGCACGGTGACGTCACCCATCGCCTCGGTGTGAATGCCGCCGGTGCCGACGCTGACGACCGGGCCCAACGGCGTCGATGCGACGCCCACCAGAACTTCGGTGTGCCCAGTGACCATCTCCTCGAAGCGCACTTCGCCACCGAGCTGCTTCAGGCGTTGGTACACGCGCGATGCAGTCTCAGGTGTGATCCCGAGCTCGACGCCGCCCGCGTCGGTCTTGTGCAGGAGGCCGGGCACGACGGCCTTGCCCACCGCGAGCCCGCCGAGCTCGAGGACGGCGTCTTGGGCATCGGAGTCGGAGTGAACGAGACGGCCCCGCGTGACAGGTAGCCCGGCCGCGGCCAGGAGCAGCTTGAGGCTGTGCTCGTCGGCATGTGATGGAGGCGTGACTGATTGCAGGGTCAAAACCGTTGGGCTCCGACCTTCTGCCCACACTGTCCACAGCGCGTCGGCAGCCCGAACTGCTCGCGTCGGCGTCGTGTACGAAGGGATTCCTGCGTGTCGCAACGCGTCTTTGGCCAGCGGCGCGAGAAAATCCCCACCAGTTCGAGCGACTAGCACGGGCTTCCCTGATCGGGCTGCCACAGTCCCCAGGGTGCTGACAATGGCATCCACGTCATCGTCGACGAGGACACAGAAGCAGGCAATGATCGTGTCGACGCCAGGATCGTCCGCGACGGCGTCCAAACAGCGGGAAAAGACCGAGACGTCCGACATCACGGTGGCGGTGACGTCGACCGGATTGGTGGTCGACCCGAACGCGGGGACGAACTCGTCGAGCACAGCCTGGGTTGCTTCCCCGAGAGTGGCCAGTGTGAGCGTGCTCGATTCAATCGCGTCGGTGGCAAGGATTCCCGATCCGCCGGAGGTGGAGACGACCGCGACGCGAGGACCTGCCGGCCGCCGCGGCTGGCTGAAGGCTTCTCCGAAGTCGAGGAGCTCGTCGACGTCCTGCGCACGCGCGATGCCGTACTTGCGTAACGCCGCGTTGACCACTCGGTCTGCCGTGGCAAGGGCGCCCGTATGGGAGGCAGCGGCGGAGGCGCCGGCGTCACTTCCGCCGGCCTTGATGAACGCCATCGGCTTTCCAAGGACTGCAAGACGTCGGAGCGCGTTCGCGTCGGAGAGCTGCTCGAGGTATGCAAGCAGCGCGTGACACGACTGGAGTTGTGCGAGCGCTTCGAGAACCTCGAGCGCTGTCACGTCGGCCTCGTTGCCGGTGTTGATGGCCCACCCCAATCCGAGGCCGCGCTCCAACGCGAGGCTGACGGCGCCGAAGCCGAGTGCACCGCTCTGGCTCACAAAACCGATGTTGCCGGTCTGCCACGGGACTTCCCGTGCCGAGAACAGAGGGGTGAAGGTCGCCATGAGCTTGGTCGCGAAGCCAACGGCGCCGATGCAGTTCGGCCCTAGGAGACGGATGCCGGCGGACTTGGCGCGAGATTCGATTTCGCGTTGGAGCGCTGCGCCTTCGGGGCCGGCTTCGGCGAAGCCTGAGGCGCCGATGATGACCATCGGAATGCCGGCTGCGGCACATTCATCGATGGTGTCCGCGACGTGTGTGGCGCTGACCATGACCAGCGCCAAGTCGATCGGCATCGGCGCGACGGCGAGCGACGGGTAGCTGGGGAGGCCGTGCACCTCCTTCGCGGACGGGTTGATCGGAACGATCGTGCCGGCGTATCCATAACGCTGCAGGTACTTGATCGGTAGGGATCCCAGCGCGCCGTCTCGGTTGCTTGCACCGACGATCGCTATCGATCGGGCTTCCCAGAGATACTCCAGCGCGGACGTGGTCGCTGCCGTCACGGCCGAATCACGAAACCGTCGAGTTCGATCAGCGCGGCTGGGTCGAACAGGCGTTGCACTCCGACGAAGGTCATTGCGGGGTACTCGCGACCAACGAGCCGTTGCCAGATGCGCCCAAGATCCTTGAGACTGTTCAGGTACCCCTCCACATCGGTGCAATACACGACGAGCTTGGCGAGGTGGTCAACACTTGCGCCAGCGCCGGTGATCGCCTCTACGAGGTTTGCAAGTGCGCGCTCGAACTGGTCGACGACAGTCTCGCCAACGATGGCGCCCGTAGCGTCTTGCGCTGTCTGGCCCGCGAGGAAGACGACCTGTCCGTTGCCGTGGACGACATGGCTAAACCCGGTTGGCGGACTCAGCGAAGGGGGATTCACGCGCTTGATCGTCATGACAGCAGTGTCCCTCCATCGATCACCAGAGATTGCCCGTTGATGCTTCCCTCGCAGGCGAGGTAGAGCACTGCGCGGGCTACTTCATCGCTGGTAATGAATTGTCCGTGGCCCTGCATGTGTGCGAGTCGGTCACGCGCAGTCTCTTCAGTCGCGCCGGTGGCTGCAGCGATGTTGGCCACCGACGTATCGGTCAAGTCGGTGTCGACGAACCCGGGGCACACGGCATTGATCGTCACGCCACTGCCAGCGACCTCGGCAGCAACTGCACGGACCAAGCCCAGCAGCCCATGTTTTGATGCGGCGTAGGCGCTGACATAGGGGGCGCCAGCCCGAGATGTGGTGGAGCCCGTGACGATCACCCGACCCCAATCGTTGCTCACCATTCGCGGGACTGTCCGGCGGACGCATCGAAAGGCTGCTGTGAGATTCACGTTGATGTGAAGGTCCCAAAGTTCGTCGTCAGTTCGCGCCAGCGGTGCCGAGCGCGCAACTCCAGCGTTGGCCGCGAGGATTTCAACCGGACCCCATTCGTTTTCCACGAGTGAGAACAAGCGGTCGACGTCGTCGCCGTTTGTGAGATCGGCAGCGACCACCATGGTTGGCCCCACGAGGGTGCTGGCCGTCGCGTCTAGCTCTGACTGGGTGCGCGCGGTCAGCGCGACTCGGTGACCGTGAGCAGAAAGGTGGCGAGCGATGGCGGCGCCAATACCTCGCCCCGCCCCGGTGACGACGCTCGTTCGCGACGGTTCCACGGTTGGCGGGACTCCCCGATGTGAGCCTGGACCCGGCCGAACTTGCCACATCTCGTTGCGCTCGTCAAAATTTCGGCATATGCGCCCCGCCTACATCCTCGATGCCGTGCGCACGCCCTTCGGCAAGCGCGGTGGTGGCCTCTCGGGGCTGCGAACCGATGATTTGGCCGCGCTGCCGATTGCGGCGTTGGTCGCACGTCAACCGCGCCTCGACCCGGCGACGATCGAGGATGTGGTGCTGGGGAACACGAATGGCGCCGGTGAGGACAACCGCAATGTCGGCCGCATGGCGGCCCTGCTGGCGGGGCTGCCGGTGACGGTGCCCGGCGCGACCGTGAACCGATTGTGTGGATCGGGCGCGGAGGCGTTGGTCCAAGCGGCGCGGGCAATCGCGATCGATGATGCGCAACTGATCGTCGCCGGTGGGGTCGAGAGCATGAGCCGAGCCCCGTTCGTGGTGGCGCGACCCGATGCCGCGTTCCCGCGTTCGCTCGAGCTTGTGGACAGCACCGTCGGCTGGCGCTTCGTCAATCCGGGCTTCCCCGCCGAATGGACCAACTCGTTGGGCGGCGTCGTCGAAACCGTTGCCACGGAGTACGGAATTGAGCGTGACGCGCAGGACGCATGGGCATTGAGGAGTCATCGAGCTGCGTCCGCCGCGTGGGCGTCGGGTGCGTTCGAGCAAAACGTCGTGCCCGCCGGCGGTCTCGCCCGGGATGAATCGATTCGAGATGACGCGAGTTTGAGTGCACTGGCCAAGTTGCCGTCTGCCTTTTCGTCAGATGGGACGGTCACGGCCGGCAACTCGTCGCCCATCAACGATGGGGCTGCGGCGGCTCTCATCGGCAGCGCTCACGCCGTCGAACGCTTTGGAATCGATCCGATCGGCGCGATCATGGCATCGAGTGTCGTCGGGACCGCGCCCGACCGCTTTCCTGTTGCGCCCGTTGAGGCGATCCGAAACGTTGCGAAGCGTGTCGCGGTGCCGCTCGAGCAGTTCGACCTTATCGAGATCAATGAAGCGTTCGCGGCAATGGTGTTGTGCACGCTCCAAGACCTTCCGGAGCTAGAGCGCGAACGGGTGAACGTGAACGGTGGCGCAATCGCAATGGGGCACCCCTTGGGTGCGTCCGCAGTGAGGATCGTCATCGACCTCTGCGTGGAGCTCCGTCGACGCGGGGGTGGGCGTGGCATCGCCGCGGCGTGTATTGGTGTGGGTCAAGGAATCGCGATCGCTTGTGAGGTGGATCCGTGAGGGAATTTGAAGATGTCGTGTACGAGGTCGACCAAGGGGTCGCGGTCATCACGATCAATCGTCCCGACCGAATGAACGCGTTTCGGGCCCGTACGGTCGAGGATCTGATCAACGCGTTCAAGCGGGCATGGGCGGACGGAGCCGTGGGCGCAGTTGTCCTGACTGGCGCCGGGGAGCGGGCGTTCTGCGCCGGCGGCGACCAGAAGCAGCGTCTGGAGACCGGCACGTATGGGCAGAGCGAGACTGAGTCCGGCCTCTTCGAGATCCAACGTCTCCACGAGACGATTCGCAACATCCCCAAGCCGGTGATCGCGGCGGTCAATGGCTTCGCGATCGGCGGTGGCCATGTGCTTCATGTGCTGTGCGACTTGACGATCGCGGCCGAACACGCGCGGTTCGGACAGACCGGACCGCGCGTAGGGAGCTTCGACGCAGGGTTCGGGACGGCTTACCTCGCCCGAGTCGTGGGGGAGAAGCGCGCCCGCCAGATCTGGTTCCTGCTCGACCAGTACGACGCGACGACCGCGGAGCGTTGGGGGCTGGTCAACGAGGTGGTTCCCTCGGATCAACTCCTTTCCAAGGCCACCGAGTGGGGGCGTCGCATGTGCGCGCTGTCGCCAACCGCGTTGCGCTTTCTCAAGCACAGTTTCAACGCGGACAGCGACCACCTTGTCGGACTCGGGAACATGGCCTACGCGGGTCTGGATCTCTTCACGACAACCGCAGAGGCGACCGAGGGGTACACGGCATTCAACGAGCGTCGCGACCCCGACTTCTCAGCCTTCCGCTAGCTCTGTCCCGGGCTGCTTCCGTCTATTCGACGCGAAGTACGACTGCTGCGCCGGTATCACCGGCGGCGCAGCCGGTGAACACGCCGATGCCGCCGCCGCGCTCACGTAGGGCCTCGACCAGTTCCGCGATTGCCCGGGTTCCAGTTGCAGCTTGAGCGTGACCGTAGATCAGGCTCGAGCCGTAGGTGTTCATGCGCTCTACCGGAAAGCCCGTCTGCTGTGAGAAGTACAGATCATTGACCGCGAAAGGGTTGTGTGTGGTGATGAGGTCGACGTCATCGATGGTCAGTTGTGCAGAGTCAAGCGCGCGCTGCGCGGCTGGCACGGGCGCTTTTGGCATTTCGGCCTTGGCGGCGCGAGCAGTCCCAATACCGAGCACGCGCGCGATCCCATCGTTGGAGAGTTTCTGCGCGGTGGGCACCGAGGTGACCACGATGCCGCCTGCGCCATCGGCCGGATGCGTCTGCGTGCCGTACGTAACCACGCCGTCAGGTTCGACTGGCGAAAGCTTGGCCAACCCTTCAGGGGTGGTGGTATGGATCCCATCGTCAGCATCCACAACGATCGCGCCTCGACGTTGCGGTACTTCCGCCGACACCATGTACCGGCGCTGGAACGAACGGTCGTCAGCGAGCGATGCCTGGTATTGGTCAAATCGCAGCTGGGTAAGCTCATCGAGTTGGTCGCGCGTCATTCCAGACTGCCGTGCGACGATCTCGGCGGTCGTGACCATTGACTCCCCAGCCCAGGGATCACCGGCCATCGCGTCGAGCAGCCAGTGTTCGGTGGTCGGCTGCGCACCCGGCGCGCCGTCCGTCGGGTACACGAGGAGAGGACTGTTGCTGGTGCGGTCTGTCGTCAGCGCGAGGACGAGCTCGTCGGCGGACGACGTCTCAACTCGGAGCGCAGCGGCGAGCAACACAGCTACGCCAGTCGCGCACGCTTGAGAGATCATCGGGCCGGTCACTCCGGGTGCACCCAGCCGGGCCGCGACCGTCGGCGCGCCATAGAACAGGCCGGGTTGAGGGATCGTCCATCCCAGCACGACCTCGGATGCGTCGGCTGCTGGCAGGCCGCGCGCTTCGAGTGCCCGTTCGGTCACATCGACGACGAGATCGAGCGCCGACATGGAGGCAAGCGGGCCTTGCCACCGCGTGAATGGTGACGACCACGCAAAGCCCAGCGGAATTGCGGCATTCTCAAACATGAGCAACCTCGGCTATAAGTAATGTTGCGATCGTCATCGTACCGCGAGGAGCAGCAGATGCCAGAGCGACGACCAGGCGAGATCGAAGAGACCGAGCTCTTCCGAGCGGCTGTGCGCCAGTTCGTTGCCAATGAGGTGATCCCTCGCGAGGAGGAGCTTGACCAGGACGAATTCCCCTTCGAGCTGTTCCGCCGCCTCGGATCACTTGGCTACCTCGGCATCCGGTACCCGGAGGACGTCGGGGGACAAGGCGCTGGCCTGGCGACGGCGTGTGTGCTGTGGGAAGAGCTCGCCTATGGGAACCTCGCGCTCGCTGCGATCTGTGCCATGCAGGGCTTGATGGGAACGGCGTTTGTCCATCGCTATGGCACCGACGCACACCGGGCCGACTATCTCGAGCCGGCACTGCGGGGAGAGAAGGTCGCGACGTTTGCTCTTACCGAGCCCAACGCCGGCTCCGATCTCGGAGCGATCCAGACCCGGGCGAAGAAAATCGATGGAGGTTGGGTCATCAATGGCTCCAAGACCTGGATCAGCAACGCGCCGGTCGCTGACTTCCTGACCGTCGGGGCGCGAACCTCCGACGAGCCCGGAATGAAGAGCATCGCCCTGTTCTTCCTCGACGCCAAGACCGACGGCTTCGAGGTGGGCAAGCCGATCAAGAAACTAGGTGTCCGATCGTCGCTCACATCCGAGATCAGGTTGGATGGCTGCTTTGTTCCCGACGATGCGCTCTTGGGCGATGTGGGCGATGGGGCTCGCATCGTCGGTGGGATCCTGTCCGAGATTCGCACCATGACGGCAGCACTCAGTGTTGGCCTGGGCCGTCGTGCGCGGGACGCCGCGGCTGCGTACGCAAACGAGCGTGAGGCATTCGGCGCCAAGATCGGCGACTTCCAAGCAATTCAGCACAAGCTTGCCGACATGGAGACCGACCTGTTTGCCGCCAGCGTGCTCACCGATGAGGTCGCGCGGCGAGTCGAAGCCGGTACGGCAACGGTCCGCGAGACTGCCATGGTGAAGTTGTTCGCGTCCGAAGCATGCGTGAAAGCCGTCGATGAAACTACGCGGATTTTCGGCAGCTACGGCTTCGCGATGGAGTATCCCGCGCAACGCTTTTTCCGAGACGCCAGGTTCCTGTTGTACGGCGGCGGTACGTCAGAGATCTTGAAGATGATCATTGGACGCGACGTCCTCCGAGCGCACGCTTCGTGAGCCAGACGCTGGAGGGTCTGCGGATTCTCGATCTGACCCGGATGCTCGCGGGGCCATACGGAACGTTGCTTCTTGGCGACATGGGCGCCGAGATCATCAAGATTGAGGACCCCAGCGGCGGCGATCCAATCCGCACGATGGGTCCACCGTTCGTAGACGGCGAAAGCGCCTACTTCCTCGGCATCAATCGCAACAAGCGCAGCGTTGCTATCGATCTGCAGCGATCCGAGGGCAGGGACCTCTTCCTCGAACTCGTCCGCGTGTCCGATGTCGTCATCGACAACTTCCGGGTCGGAGTCATGCAGCGGCTTGGCATCGATCACGGTGCGTGTGCACAGGTGAAGTCGGACATCATCACGTGCTCGATCACCGGCTTCGGTGAAGACGGCCCCTACCGCGACCTGCCAGCTTTCGACCTCATCCTGCAAGCGATGGGTGGCGCGATGTCAATCACTGGAGAACGTGATGGGTCGCCGGTGCGTATGGGCATCCCAATGGGGGATCTGGCAGGCGGCATGTTGGGTGCCCTCGCGATCCTGGGTGCGATCGTTCAGCGCGACCGGACCGGTCGGGGGCAACACATCGACCTCAGCTTGCTGGATGCCCAAGTGTCCTTGCTCACCTATGTCGCGCAGTACTGGCTGACGGATGGTCAGGTACCAGGGCCGATCGGGACCGAGCACCAATCCGTAGTGCCCTATCAGCTCGTCGAGACTTCCACATCCCCAATCGTCATTGCCGTGTTCGTGGATCGGCACTGGGCGCCGTTCTGTGAAGTGCTCGGATGTCATGAGCTCATCGATCAATACCCGACAAACGCACAGCGTCACGCGGCGCGCGACGTCATCGTTCCTCTGCTGCGGGCCCGGTTCCTCGAGCGGGAGGCCGAGGAGTGGATCGATGCACTCCGAACCGCGGGTGTTCCCTGTGGGCCCGTCAACACGGTGGATCGCGTTCTGACCGACGACCAGGTGCGACACCGCGGGATGGTGACCGAGACCAGCAGCGCGCACCCGCGCGTCGGTGTGTATCCGGTCGTCGGGAATCCCATCAAGGTGGGAGACGCCGAGACGTTCGAGCCAGCGCCACTCTTGGGTCAAGACAACGACGAGATCCTCGGCGGGCTCCTGGAGCACTCGGCACAGGAATTGGCTGCTTGGCGCGCAGCAGGAGTCGTCGCCGAGGGACCGGCCGTGGAGGAGTAGAGGGAATGGAACAACCGGATCCGATCACGCTCGGTGTTGTCTGGGGCGCGTTCCACTCGATCGCAGTCGAGATCGGAACCTCGCTGCACCGAGCCGCGTACTCGCCCCAAGTTCGCGAGGGTCAGGACTTCTCGGTCGCGATCTTCGACGAGCGCGGCCAGATGGTCGTTCAGGGTCCGTACACACCGGGCCACCTTGGGGCGATGAACTTCGCGGTGCTCAACGCAATCGACGCATATCCAGTCGAGTCGTTGCAGCCTGGTGACGCCATCCTGTTGAACGATCCGGCGCTCGGATCCGGCCACCTTCCCGACTTCTTCCTCACTCAGCCCGTGTTCTACAACGGCGAGGTCGTCGCATTCCTGACGAACCTCGTCCATCAGACTGATGTGGGTGGTTCACGGCCGGGCAGCCAAGCCGTCGAAGGAATCTTCGACTACCACCAAGAAGGGCTGTTCATTCCGCCTATCAAGCTTGTGGATGGCGGTCGTGAGGTGGAAGGGGTATGGAAGCTCGTGCTCGCGAACTCACGCACACCGGGCTCATTGCTTGGTGATCTGCGCGCTCAACGCAATTCGTTGCTCGTCGGTCAGCGGCGCGTCATTGAACTGTTCGAGCAGCACGGACTCGAAACCGTCCGAACGTGCATGGCCGCAATCATGGATGCGAGCGAGGCGCGTATGCGCGAGCGCATTCGTGAGATCCCCAACGGCGCGTACTCGTTCACTGACTACATGGACGACTGTGGTCCTGGTACGCCGCCAATCAAGATGCAGGCGACGGTGACCGTCACCGACGACGCGATCGACATCGACTGGACGGGGACCGACAGTCAAACCGAATCTGGCCTGAACAGCTATATCAACTACACCCGCTCGTACACATACATGGCGGTCAAATGCCTCACGGATCCGCACGGACCGATGAGCGGCGGTGCGCTCCGGGCGGTGACGGTCAGCGCCCCCGAGGGCTCGTTCGTCAACCCGCGTCGGCCGGCCGGTGGCGGACCGCGTGCCGTGTGTTGCCATCGGATCTTTGAAGTAGTGATCGGGGCCCTGAGTCAAGCCGTGCCTGAAGAGGTGCAAGCCGCGTGCTCTCACATGGCGAACCCGACCTACGGCGGGATCGACCGCCGTAGCGGGAGGCGATTCGTGGGCTATGAGCTCGTCTTCGGGGGAACCGGTGCCCGAGCAGGCAGGGACGGGTGTGAGGCCATGTCCTCACCGTTCAATGCATCGAACATTCCGGTCGAATCGATCGAGGTTGATCAACCGGTCGTCATCGAACGGTTCGAGTTCATCCCAGACTCGGGCGGCGCGGGGAAGTTTCGCGGTGGCAGCGGTCTTCGGCGCGATGTTCGAATCCTCGCGGATGCCGTGCGCTTCACCAACCTCTCGGACCGTAACGTTGTGGCCTCCTACGGTCTCTTCGGCGGCAACACGGGGTCACTGGGTGCCACCGTTGTAAACCCGGAAACTGACACTGAGCGGCTTGTCGGCAGTAAGGCGTCCTTTGACCTCGAGTATGGCGATGTCGTGAGCATCCGCCTGGCCGGCGGGGGAGGTTACGGGGATCCGTTGGATCGGGATCCCGGCCGCGTTGCTCGGGACGTCGAGCTCGGTTTCGTGACGCCGGTTGCCGCGTCCCAGCGGTACGGCGTCGCGGTGCAGGTGATGCCCGATCACGTTGTGGTCGATGCCGACGAGACGACACGCCTTCGTGAGGCAGCGCGGCACGACTGAGTCCGTCGCTTGCCCTGCTGCTGATCTTGCGATCGGCAAAAGAACTCTATAGTGTCGCCTCCGGCGGTGCCCTTGGCGCCGTTCCCCTTCACCGAGAGCCGACCCGGGGGACCTACGCAGATGGAGCTCGTCGTCGAACGGCCGATCGCGAGAACCGTGCGAATCACGTCCACCATTTCCCCGCAGGAGAATCCGATGGGAGTGCGATGGACTACGTGATTGGCGTCGACATCGGCGGTACGTGCACTGACTGCGTCGTCCTCGACGGCGACGGCCGGATCACGGTCGCGAAGACGTTCTCGACCTATCCGGATTTCTCTGAAGGCGTGATCAATGCCGTGGGATTGGGAGCGGCGCATCTTGGTTCGTCGCTCACGGACCTGCTGGGGAACACGAGGCTCTTTCTCCACGCGACGACCGTGGCCGAGAACGCCATCATTGAAGGCGACCTTGTCCCTGCGGGAATCGTGACGACGCGCGGGTTTGAAGACACGCTTCGCTTGATGCGCGGTGGCTACGCGGAATGGTCGGGCCGTTCTGAAGAGGAGATCAAGAATGTTCCGTACGTAGCCAAACCTGAACCGCTCGTTCCGCCGGAGCTCGTGAAGGGTGTCCGGGAGAGGACGGACGCTTGGGGAGAGGTGGTTGCCGCGGCGGATGAGGATGAGATCGCCGCGGCCGTCAAGTCCTTGATGTCCTCGGGCGCTGAGACGCTCGGAGTCTGTTTCTTATGGGCATTCGCAAATCCGGTGAACGAGCTTCGGGCAGAGGAAGTCATTCGAAAGCTCTACCCGGACGTCTTCCTCACGTTGTCGCACGATGTCGCTCCGGTCCTCGGTGAGTTCGAGAGATCTCAAACCGTGGCGTTGAACAGCAGGTTGGGCCCGCCGGTCACGCGGTACCTCGGTCAACTGAGTGATCGTCTCAAGAACCAGGGGTACCGCGGCACGCTGCTGATCATGCAGGCGTATGGCGGTCTGCTCGAGGCGGAGAAGGCAGCGAGGAAGCCTGTCGGAATGATCGAATCCGGTCCTGCGAGCGGGTTGGTCGGAAGTCGCGCGCTCGGGCAGCTTCTTGGTTACGAGGACATCATTGGCGCTGACATGGGTGGCACGACCTTCAAAGCAGGAGTCATCCAGCACGGACTGATCGACTACGCACGCGAGCCCATGGTCGCGAGGTACCACTACGCGTCACCGAAGATGAACATGGAATCGATCGGTGTCGCGGGAGGGAGCATCATCTCGCTCGATCCCGAGACGCGCGTGCCGAGGATCGGTCCGCAGAGCGCAGGATCGACGCCGGGACCGGTGTGCTACGACCGTGGCGGTCTCGAGCCAACCATCACCGACGTCGACTTGATCCTGGGCTACTTGGATGAGCGCTACTTCTTGGGCGGTCGAGAGCGACTCGATGCCGCGAAAGCGCGAGACGTCTTCAAGACGAAGATTGCCGATGAGCTCGGAATGGATGTGCGCGAAGCTGCCGGCGAGGCGTACCGGTTGGCGAACAGTCTGATCTTCGACATGCTGCACAAGTTGACCGTCGAGCGGGGACTCGACCCCCGGTCCTATGTGCTGTTCTCGACAGGTGGAACCGCTGGCATGCACGTAGGCGGCTTCGCACCGCAGTTGAATGTCTCTCGGGTGATCATCCCGCATGCCGCTTCTGTGCATGGAGCGCTCGGGACCGTGTCCTCGGACGTGTCCTACGAGGAGCAAGTCAATCGTCTTATCCGCGTACCCGGCGATCCTGACGAAGTCAATGCCATGCTGGACACGATCGAGACTCGCATTCGACAACAACTCATCGATGACGGCTTCTCGGAGTCGGACATCGTGATCACCCGTGCGATCGAGATGCGGTTTGCTCGCCAGGTGCATGTGGTGACCGTGCCTCTCGATGGGAGTGGGCCGGTATCAGGCGTCGATCTCGAGCGCGCAGTGACCCAGTTCACCAACCTGTATGAGGAACGATTCGGCGAAGGCTCCGGCTATGCCGAGGCCGGTATTGAGATGGTCAACTTCAGAGTGCATGGCACTGGGCTGTTGCGAAAGCCGGCACTGACTGGCGGGGAGCTCGGTAGTACGGATCCGTCAAGGGCGCTCGTTGAGATGCGCGAGGCCTACTTCGCACCGAATCGTGACTTTCTTGAGGCAGGCTGTTATTCGTTCGAACAACTGACACCGGGCAACGTCGTTGAGGGTCCTGCAATTGTGTGGAGCCCAGACACAACGGTCGTCATCAATCCCGGGCAATGGCTGCGCTGTGACGAATACAAGAACCTCGAGCTTGCGTGGGAGGAAGGTGGTCGTGATGGGTAAGGCGCTCGATCAAGAGATCGACCCGTTCACGTTTGAGATCATTCGACACAAGCTCTTTCGCGTGATCGATGAAGGCCTGATCACCTTGGGCAAGGTTTCGGGTACCGCCGTCACAGCCGATGGCCATGACGTGCTCGTTGCGCTCTACCTTCCCGATGGAAGTTTGTTGACCTGCGGTCTCGGATTCCTTGAGCACCTAGTTCCGGCATCTCGCGCCGTACGACAGATCACGTCAAGCTTTGCGGAAGACCCCGGTATCTTCGACGGCGACGTCTTCTTCGCGAATGATCCGTACACCGTCTCGATCCACTGCCCGGACATCTACATGATCACGCCGATCTTCTTCAACGGCGAACTCGCGACCTGGGTGGTCAATTTTGTGCATGTCACCGATATTGGTGGCGTGGACGTTGGAGGGTTCTGCCCCAATGCCCGAGAGGTGTTCCACGAAGGCTTCAGCACCAAGGGCCTCAAGATCATCGAGCGAGGAACCTTCCGCCGCGACGTGTACGAGACATTCCTGAACATGGTCCGCGACCCTGGCATGACGGGTCTTGACCTGAACTCGCAGATGGCGGCGAACTTCGTGGTGAAGGAGCGCATGCAGGGGTTGTACGACGAATACGGGCACAACGTTGTCGAGACGGTCGGCAAGAGGTTGATCGATGAGTCCGAGCAACGCCTACGTCGCAGATTGCTCGAGCTCCCGGATGGAACATGGCGAGCGGTTAAGTACCTTGACGTACCGGACAAGACGCACCGACTTGTGCTCGCGGCAACAAAGGAAGGCGACCAGCTCACCTACGACTTCACCGGAACTGACCCCCAAACCGACTTTCCCGTCAACTGCCACTACTGGCACACAAAGGGTGAAGCGATGGCGCCGGTGCTGCCGCTTTTGGCGTGGGACATGACCTGGAACGACGGAGTCCTGCGGTGCCTCGATGTAGTGGTCCCCGAGGGCTGCTTGCTCAACGCCGTTCGTCCGGCTCCTATCTCGCTGAACACGGTCTCGAGCGGCTTCGCCGTGAAGATCCTTTCCAACGCCGTTCTCGCGAAAATGCTCGCTGCATCACCCGCATACAGCGATCGCGCGGTGGGGTGCTGGACAGGTTCACAGGCCGCCGACGTCGTCGGCGGTGTGAACAGGTATGGCGAGTTCGTGGCGCAGGTAGGCACTGACGTGTTCGCCATGCCGGAAGGGGCACGTTCGTTCGCCGACGGAGCTGGATCGGGTGGCTTCGTAGCACATGTTGCTCTCACCATGGGCAACGTAGAAACCGAAGAGCAGGCCGTACCCAAGCGCTTCTTGTACCGACGAGTGGTCCCAGATTCAGGAGGTGTCGGGAAGTTCCGCGGCGGTCCCGCACACGAACGGGCGGTCGTACCCCACGGTGGCGCCACGGACGAGATGACCGCAGTCGTGATACCGGGAACGGGCGAAGATGCGCCGGGAACGCCTGGCACATCGGGTGGATACCCGGGCGCAACCTCCGCGCACCGGATCTTCCGCAAGAGCAACGTCGACCAGTTTCCCTGGAACCTCGAAGCCACCACCGGCGAGCAGGTCGACGACGCCCGTGCGACATCACTCCAAGTGTCGAGCAAGGACATTCTCTATCTCCGGTCGGAAGGTGGCGGAGGCTACGGGGATCCCTTGGACAGAGACCCGGAGCTCGTGCTCCAGGACGTCCTACTGCAGATCGTGACGGCCGAAGCCGGTCGTGCCGCATACGGCGTCATCGTCGACGAGCTCGCACGTCGTGTTGACGTCGAGGCCACCCGCACCCAGCGTACGAAGCTCAGGGAACAGCGACTGGGGAAGTCCGTAGACATCCCCTCCCTCGAGCGGCAGATTGTCGAGCGGACGAAGTACCGCATCAACGAGTACCTCCAACTGACCGCCGAGGGTACCGACGTCCAATGCACTTGGTGCGGTGCCATCGTCGGGCCAGCGAGTGACCCCTGGACCGACCACGCCACCCGACGAACATCACCGGTCGCCCTCGAAGGTCCCCCGAAGACAATTAGTAGCGACTTCGTCCTGCAAGAGTTCTTCTGTCCCACGTGTGCAACGTGTCTGGAGGTTCAGGTCACGAAGGCAGACGAAGCGCCCCTAGAGGACGTCATCTCGCGTTGGCCTTGAGGCATGCCGCGAGTTAGGACCGATCACGGCAATTGAGGGGCAGACTTATCGCCCTGGCCTTCTCGCAGTCGGGCGTCTCCCTTCAAGGAATCAGGGTCGTCGGGAAAGTTTCGAGCAGTGCGGATACCGAGCACGGCGGACAACACCAACATGCCGAACACGACGGCGAGAGCGTCGCGACGCGCAACACCATTCGCAGCTGCCAGCGCGAGCAAGGCCCCCCCGATACCCGTCCCGAGCGCTTGGCCCAACACGTCGCTCAGCTGAAGCGATGCGGTTGCCTCACCCTGGCGTCCAGCCGGCGCCTCGGACAGCGCGGCCAGCGCGGTGGTCGGATACGACAACCCCATCCCCAGACCTGCAGTTGCCCAGATGACTGCGACGACCGCAGTGGGAACGCCACGTACCAAGACCAGCGCAGCGCCGCCGGTTGCGATACCTACGGTTGCCACGCCGACGGTCACCATCGTTCGCCTCGCCCATCGGCCCGTGAGTCGTGCCTGAAGCCATGCGCCACAAGCCCAGAGCAGAGTGGCCGGTGTGAGCACAGCACCTACGGTCACCGAACTGAGATCCCGCACGCGGGTGAGCGAAAACGCGAGAAACGCGTTCGCCCCGAAGAATGCGAACGTCTCAAGCCAACGAGTTGCAACGATCGCCGGGAGGCCATGACGGGCGCGAGCCGTACCAGGTGGCGTGAGTGTTCGGAACGCCGGCAGACCCACGAGCAAGCCGATCGCTACGCATGGTCCGAGCACCAGAGCGCTCTTCGAACCCAAGCCTGTGATGATGAGCCCAGCGGCGATTGCGAGTGCGACGGCCGGCCCAATGGGCAGTGCGGTCGTCGGCTGAGAGGAAGAGGGGCGGAGCGTCCGCATAACGGGTAGTGAGATCGATGTCGCAACGATGGGCATAGCGATCAAGGCCAAGAAAACGAAACGCCATCCGACAGCGTCCGTGATCAGACCTGCGAGCGCCGGCGAGACCAACCCCGGGACAATCCAGGCGGTCGAGAGCAACGCGAACTGATGGGGCCGCTCCCGTTCTTCGAACGCTTGCCCGATCGTCACATACGCCGTGACGACCATTGCTCCGGCCCCAAGACCTTGTACGGCGCGTCCAGCGATGAACACTGGCATGGAGGGGGCCAAGCCGCACACGACCATGCCCGTTGTGAAGATCGAGAGGCCCACGATGAAGGGGAGCGCGGGGCCGTGACGGTCCGCGGCATGACCGACGATGACGACACCGACCAAGTTGGCGAGCATGAACGCTGCAAAGGTCCAGCCGTACAGATCAGTCCCACCGAGATCACGGGCGACTCGCGGAGCAACCGTGGTCACGGCCAACGCTTCGAAGGCCACGACCGCGACATTGAGCATCAACCCAATCGACAGTCGCCGCCGGGAAGGTCCCTCGATCACGGGTCGGGCTCCGCGAGTCCGATGAGCTCTACGACAGGCGGCATGAGTTGTCCGCAGTCGTCACCCCGTGACGCTGCGAGCGCGGCTGATCTCGGCGCTCTCCCCGCATGCGGGCTCTCCCAAGCTGGCGCACCTAGCACGTCGTCGGAGACACCATATCCTGCTTACCTTGCGATCGACAGAAGAACTCTATAGTCTCCGGTCGACTCGGTGCTCGTGAAGCCGACCGAAGGAGCCGAGCCTCATCAATAGCGGGATCTCGAGGTTGGGGAATGCACGTCATCGCGATCGAAGAGCACTTCATCACCCCGGAGGGGTTTGCACTCAGCGACGAACGGGTGAGCGTTCCGACACAACGGTGGGAAGAGCAGCTCGCGAGCTTGGGGGAGCGTCGCCTGGCCGACATGGACGCGGCCGGGATCGATGTCCAGGTGCTCTCGACCCCTCCGATCGGCGTCGAGGAACTTGATCCCGTCGACGCCATCCCGATGGCGAAGCAAGTAAACGACGTGCTCGCGAGCGCCATTGCAGAACATCCTGAGCGTTTCGCAGGGTTCGCTGTCCTGCCCATGCTGGACGCGACGGCAGCAGCAGATGAGCTGGAGCGAACGGTCCGCGAGTTCGGTTTCAAGGGTGCCCTGATCAACGGCCACACCCGCGGTCGCTTTCTCGACGACCAGGACTTCTGGCCTGTCTTCGAGCGCGCCGAGGCGCTCGAGGTGCCGATCTACCTCCATCCGACGCGTCCGCCTCAAAAGGTCGTTGAGGCCTATTACTCGGATCTCCCAGGAATGGTTGGAAATGCCCTGGCTCTGGCGGGCTGGGGTTGGCATTGCGAAACCGGCCTGCACATGCTTCGAATGGTGGTTGGCGGCGTCTTCGATCGATTCCCAAGCTTGAGCGTCATCATCGGCCACATGGGCGAGAACGTCCCGTTCTCGCTAGCTCGAGCGGACGAGATCCTCACTCCCTACGCGAACTTGCAGAAGCGAGTCGGCGACTACTTCCACGAGAACATCTACATCACGACCAGCGGGTATTTCACGTTCGCGCCGCTGTTATGCGCCCTCATGGTCCTCGGCGCAGATCGCATCCTGTTTGCCACCGACTATCCGTACAGCGACATGGCGGAGGGACGCGCATTTCTTGATGCCGCCCCCATCAATCCAACCGATCGCGAAAAGATCGCGCACGGGAACGCCGAACGGCTGCTCCGGATGTGAACCCGCATCGATAGAACGTGCCGTTGCCTGCCGTTCTTCGGGAAGGGGACTGATGGATGAGAGGCCACTAGATCGGGCTGAGGTAGTGGTCGTTGGTGGAGGGCACAACGGACTGATTTGTGCTGCGTACTTAGCTCGAGCGGGTCTCGACGTCTGCGTCGTAGAGAAGAACGAAACGTGCGGAGGTGCGCTCTACAGCACATCACGGGCTGGCGTCACGCTTGAGCTCGGAGCGGTCGACCATTCAACGATCGTGGCGTCGCCGATCCCAGAGGAGCTAGAGCTCGAGCGGCATGGCCTCGAGTACATCTACCGAACAAACAACGCGATGCACCTGTTCGGCGACGGAACCGAGATCGCGATTGCTGCAGATCCAAAGGACACGGCTCGCTCAATCGCACAGGTGGACGAGGCCGACGCGAGCGCGTGGTTCGAGTTGGTGGATCTCTCTCGCCGACTCATGGGCCTCACGGCCGAGTTGTCGAACGGTCGAAATGTTCCGATGTCGGTTGCGCTGCGCGCGGGTCGACTGGCGTTGGGACGGAAAGGCCGTCCGCTGATGGAGCTCGCGACGATGCCGGTCGCCGACTTAGCCCAGAAGTGGTTCCGCAGCCCTCACATGCGAGCCCTGGCCATCTTCCGCACGGCGTTCTCGGGCCTCCCCGCGTCGTATCCCGGAACCGGGGCCTTCTTTTGTCTCACCCCCGCAGGTCACGGGCGGCGGTACGCCCGGCCCAGAGGGGGATCTCCCGCGTTCGTAGCTGCGCTTGAGCGGGCCGTGACTTCGGCCGGCGGTCGAATCGAACCGGGATTTGCCGTGTCAACCGTCACGCAGCGGTCCGATGGGTGGGAAGTGCGATCGAGGCAAGGTTCCATGTTGCACGCGTCAAGGGCGGTGGTATCGGCGATCCCGCCGCAGGATCTGGTCTTGGACATGATCCAGCCTCATGACGCGATTCCGGCGAAGCTCCGCCAGCGTTTCGAACGCGTCGAGGTGGTAAGCGGGAACCTCAGCCAGTTCGGTATTGCCTCGGTGCTGAGAGAGCGCCCCGATCTTGGCGTCGTTGAGGGCAGCGGGTTCGAGGGCTCGATGTTGTGGCTTCTGGCGGATCCGTCCGCCGCGTTGGAGTCTCAGGCCGCCGCGTTGACAGGAGATCTTGCGCCAAGGCCGAGCGTGATCGTGACCATTCCTTCGATCGTCGATGTGTCTCTTGGGAAACCCCCGAACGCTTCGATGTGGATCAACAGCTTCATGGCCCACCAACTCGACCGAGTAGGCGGTTGGGAGTCAGCGCGCGCGGAGGCTGCCGACACGGTCTGGGCCACCATCGAAGCGTGCCTGCCCGGGCTGAGGGACCGCGTTACTGAGTCGATACTGATGACGCCGGATGACCTCAGCGCGCGCACGGGCGCAACCAACGCCGCAACCCATCTCGCTCCGACGTTGGATCAACTGCTCGGCGACCGTCCGGTGCGCGGAAGCGCACAGCATCGCTTGGGAGTGCCGGGGATTTATCTCACCGGTGCGGGGACGCATCCAGGGCCGAGCGTCAGCGGCTTGCCTGGCCGCGCGTGCGCTGAAGCGGTGCTTGCTGATCTCGCCCGCAGTAATGGTCGAGGTCGTCGCGCCCAGCGAGCGCGATGGATGGGTGCGGAAAGGTCGCGGGCGAGGAACCTCGTGAGACTGACGCGGCAGGTACGCAGCGGCTGACGAGCTGCGTCCGTGCTGGGGGGGCACTGCGTTGTGACGTGGTCTAGACCGAGGCCGAGAGCTCGGAAAGCCGGGCTACCGCAGGTGCACACGAGCGCTCGATCCAGGCGGCTGGCTCTTCGTTTGGTGGCATTACCTTGACGGACTGGATGCCGAGCACGGCGTAGTTCGTCATCTCTTCGACGAAGGTATCGACGTCGTCGGCAAGCAGGGTCTCTCCGTTGTACAGGATCGTCTTGCGGATGGCGCTGTAGTCGCGGCCAACGTCATCACAATGCCTCCGCAACACATCGAGTTTGTGCGCGACGACCTCAGGCGAAGCCGGGAGCAAATTGCACGCGTCCGCGTATTGGGCGACCAACCGAAGCGTCTTTTGCTCGCCACTACCCCCGACGAGGACCGGCGGACTGGGCACGCTCAACGGCGAGGGCGAGCACAGGGTTTCGTCAAGCTGGTAGTAGCGCCCTCGGAACGGGCCATTGTTTCTCGGGTCCCACATCTGGCGGCAGAGCTGAAGCACTTCCTCCAACCGCGCGAAACGCTCGGTCAATGGCGGGAGTGGCACACCGAGACCGCGGTGCTCCCGCTCGTACCAGGCTGCCCCGATCCCCAGGGCCGCCCGACCACCGGACAGCACGTCGAGGGTTGATACGACCTTGGCAAGAAGTCCTGGGTGTCGATAGGTGACGCCGGTCACGAGTAGGCCCAGTTGCACGCTCGACGTGTTCGCCGCGAGGAAGCCAAGGGTGGTGTAGCCCTCGAGCATGGGGTCCTCCGCCGCGCCCATGCGGTCGATCTGGAAATAGTGGTCCATGACGGACAGCCAGGTGGCGCCAGACGCCTCTGTTGCCTCGGCAATGTGGACAAGCTCGGAGACGATCGTGGATGTGGAGCCGCGAAAGGTGAATACGGGGATGTGAATGCCGAGTTCCAATGAGCCTCCTGGATCCAGGCTACCGAAGGCTCAACTTGAGCTGGGTAGGCACGGTAGGGGCGAGCACCGTACAGATGCGTGTGCCGAACATCTCGTCATGATTGTGGAGGCTGCTGGTGCACATTGCCCGGACCGCTGTCCATCGGTGCCGATCGTGGTCAAGATGGCGGATTCGGTCGGCAACGAAGGCGGAGGGTTGGGCCAGACGCAAGGATAGGGCGGCGCATCCTCGACTCCCTCGCTCGAAGAGCAAGGGGAAGAGTGCGCCGCCCTACCGCTGATCTACTCCGCTGGGAGCTCGCCGATGACGCCCTCCACAAACAACGTGGACATCTCTTCAAGATCGGCGGTCTCGCCAGCTGCTACGACGACCGTTCCGTCTTGCCGATTGATGGGGCCTCCGAATACTACGAACGACCCATCGGCGATTTCCTTCTGCTTGGCCTTGATCTCCGCACGAACGTCCGCGGGAACATTCTTCTTGCTGATGAAGATCTTCACCAAGCCGTCAGCCGTGCTGCCGAAGTAGCCCTCTGCACTCCATGAGTCGTCCATGACAGCCTCCGCCCTCGCCACGAAGTAGGGACCCCACTTCGCATAGGGCGCGGCGAGGAACGTCTCCGGCCCGAACTGCTGGACCTTAGGATCGCTGTGACCCATCCACGGCAAGTCCTCATCCAGCGCCACCTGGGCCGCCGCAGGCGACCCGGTCTGCTGCACGATGAGTTCGGCCCCTTCGTCGATGAGTGCTTCGCTTGCCTGCTGGTCCGCAGTTGGGTCATCGAAGTCGTTGGTGAACACGACCTGCACTGTCGCTTCTGGATTCACCGAACGAGCACCAAGGGTGAACGCATTGATGTCCCAGACAATGATCGGGATGGCGAACGGTGCAATCATGCCGTACTTACCCGACGGGACTTCCCGAGCAGCGAGAACACCTGCGAGGTAGTAGGCCTCGAATCGTGCATAGTCGTACGTATTGAGGTTGTCAGCCTGCTGGAACCCGAGCAGATGCTCAAACTTGACGTCGGGATAGTCCGCCGCCGCCGCAAGGACTTGGTCTCCGTATCCGAAGGACTGCGCAAAGATCAAGTCGAAGCCCTCATCCGCGAGCCTCGCGAAGGTCTGTTCAGAGCCAGGCCCTTCGGGGATGTCATCGACCGCTTCGACCTCCGCGCACGGGAGCTTCTTCTGCAGGTACCGTTCGCCGGTCTTGAGACCGCCCTCGAAACCTGGCAGCGAAGCGTCGCCTTCGTAAACCATTGCGACCCGAATGCACGGCTCGTCGTTAGGGCCGGCGACCGCGACGCCACTGCCGGCAGCACTTAGGACGAGCGCTAAGGCAACTGCAATGCCAATTGCCGACGCGCACTTGCCCTTACCTCTTGAAACTCCCACAGGTTCTCCCCCCAAACCAAATTCTTCGTTTGCCGCGTTCAGGCCGAGCCCCCGTGTCCAGCCCTCCAGTCGCACTGGTCGGGACGACCAAGCGCCGTCCGGAACGGAACTTCGGACGAGCTTGCACCCACCCGCCGCCGTCTGGCACCGACGAAATTGATATCACGGCTTGCTCGCGATCGCAACTCAGTCACTATATGATCTGGCCGCACGGGAGTGCTGGGTGGCCCGGGCCGCTGAGGTCCGAAATAGGGGGACTGCTTGCATGTATGCAGCACGCTGGCCGTCATCTGACCAGATTGTCCCTGTAACTCGCGCTTGGTCGGCGCCCTTCGCAGCGCAGGCTTTCCAAGTGGATGTCGGGGTCGGCACCTCGAAGGCCGCGGTGTGTTCGCCTCGAAGGCGAAGAACTCACGACGGGTGGATCCGGAGTATGTCAGTTTTGCGACGGCGGATCGTTCAGCGGCATGCCTTGCAGGTCCGCGGACGGCAGGGAAATCATGTCGGGTCCTGAAGATACAGCGATCGAGGCTATCGGGGTCGACAAGTCGTTCGGCTCGAACCACGCGGTGCGGGGCATGGATTGGGCGGTGCGGCAGGGCGAGGTCCACGCGCTCCTCGGTGAGAACGGTGCTGGGAAGTCGACACTCTGTTCGATCCTTGCCGGCTTGTACCAACCCGATAGCGGGCACATTCGCATCCATGGGGAGCAGCGGGTGCTCTCGAGCCCGCATGACGGCCTCGCGTACGGGGTCGGAATGGTCTACCAGGAGTTTCGCCTCGTCCGGTCGCTAACGGTTGCCGAGAACCTAGGTCTAGCTGCTCCTGATACCGGGGTGTTCGTTCGTCGCCGGGAGCTCGAGCAACGAGCGGCGGCGTTGGTCGAACAGTTTGGCTTGGCGATACCTCAGCGAGCTCGGGTCGGAGACCTCTCGATGGGTGAGCAGCAGCGCGTCGAGATCCTCCAGCTCCTCGTCCGCGATGCTGGAGTGCTGATCCTCGATGAGCCCACATCGGTACTGACTCCCCAGGAGGCCGACGCTCTCTTCAAGACGGTGAGGTCACTTGCGGATTCGGGTCGAAGCGTGGTGCTGGTGTCCCATAAGTTGGACGAGGTCTGCCATGTCGCGGACCGCATCACGGTCCTGCGGGATGGTCGGAAGGTTGGGCAGGTTCAGGCCGACGAGCTCGAGCCCCGAGCGCTTGCCCGGCTCATGGTCGGACGCGAGATCAAGCCGGCATCGAGGACCCGAACCGCACGGAAAGATGCAGTGGCATTGGAAGTCGAGGGGCTTCGGGTCGCCGACGATCGCGGCCGAGAGACTGTGTGCGGAGTGGATCTGGTCGTCCACCGCGGTGAGATCCTCGGCATTGCTGGTGTGTCCGGGAATGGTCAGCGTGAACTAGCGGAAGCGATTGCGGGCACCCGACGCTCGACTGCCGGGACGATCCGAGTCGGAAGCTCGCAAATCGATGTGACTCGGTTTTCAGTGACGGAGCGGGCACGCGTCGGGGTGGCCTACGTGCCAGACGATCGCCTGCACACGGGGACCGCAGCAGGTCTGCCGGCGTGGGTCAACCTGTCCTTGCGGAACTTTTGGCACAGCACCTACCTTCGCGGCCGTCTGCTGATGACACGTCGTCTTCGAGCAAACGCCGACACGCTCATTGGGAAGTTTTCGGTCAAAGGTGTCTCGCGAGACGGACCAGTACGTCAGCTCTCCGGCGGCAATCTTCAGCGCCTCATCCTCGCGCGCGAGTTCGAACACGAGCCCGATGTAGTCGTTGCGGCCTCGCCGACGAGAGGATTGGACGTCGGGGCGGTCGTCGCGACTCATCAACTGCTGTTTCAGAGATGTGAAGCAGGAGCAGGCGTACTTGTGATCTCTGAGGATCTCGATGAGCTGCTCTTGATCTCAGATCGCATCGCCGTGCTGTACGAGGGACGCGTTGTAGGCGAATGCGCTCCCGAAGACATCGATGTCGAGACGCTGGGTGCCTGGATGTCTGGTCATCGAGCGCAGATTGACGAGGCGGTACCACACTCCAACGTCGAACACGGTGCGGCTGCGCTCGGGCTCGTGTCGGACGAGGCGTCGCGTTGACGATCGGTGGGCTGATCCTTCAGGTCCAGCGTCGCGAATCGCCGTCGCGGGCCTTGAAGATTGCGATACCAGTGCTGGGCACGCTGGCTGCGCTCGTGGTGGGCGCGTTCCTCCTCGTGCTCGAGGGTGGCTCGCCTTCGCCATTCACCGTGTACCGAGAAGGACTCGAAGGGGCGTTTGGCAGTTCGTTCGCGGTCCAGGAATCGCTCCTCACCGCGGTGCCCCTCGTCCTGACCGCGGGCGCCGCGGCAGTCGCGTTCCGCGCTTCGATCTACAACATCGGCGGCGAAGGCCAGATGTATGTCGGCGCGATCGCTGGCGCCTTCGTCGGATTGACGTTCGGTGACGATCTCGCTGGGATCGTCGTCATCCCACTCGTGCTCGTCGGCGGCGTCGTGGCAGGTGGCTTCTGGGCGCTGCTCGCGGCGATACCGAAGGCCCGTTGGCAGGTCAACGAGGTCTTGCCCACCTTGATGCTCAACTTCGTCGCGCTCAACTTGATGAATTACTTCATCTTCGGCACGACAAGCATCTTCAGGGATCCGGTCACGAGCACATTCCCAGCGGGAGCCCATCTACCCGATCCGGCAAGACTCCCTGTATTAACCGACCGCCTCGATCTCTCGGTCCTCATTGCACCCGGCGCCATCTTGCTTGTAGCTGCGCTGCTGACATGGACGCGTTGGGGCTTTGCGCTTCGCATCACAGGCGACTCACCGTCGACTGCGAGATACGCCGGGGTGCGACTTCCGCGCATGATCCTGACCGTGATGTTCACCTCCGGCGGCCTCGCCGGCTTGGCCGGCGCAGTTCTCGTTGCGGGCAGAGTGGGCGCCCTCGAACCTCGAACGCTCGCTGTGAACCTCGGATACCTCGGGATCGTGGTCGCGGCGCTCTCGCGGTTGAACCTCGTCGCAGTCATTCCGGTTGCCGTTCTCTTCGGAGCTCTCGATACGGCGAAACCGTCGATGCAAGTTCTCGGGGTTCCGGACGCGCTCATCCTCGTGATTGAGGGTTCGATCCTGTTCTTTGTGATTGTTGGAGATTTCTGGCTTCGCCACACCATCGCCATCACCCGACGCGAAAGTGACCACGACCACTCGGTTGCCCTTGCCGGTGCGCCTCTCGAGGGCACAAGTCGGTCCGCTCGACCCCTCGAGACTGCGGACTCTGAAAAATGAACGACGGGCTGTTCGTGACACTGGTCGTCGCTGGTGTCAGCTTCGGGACGCCGCTCGCGCTCGCAGCTTTGGGGGAGTTGATCTCGCAGCGTTCCGGTGTGCTCAACATCGGCGTCGAAGGCACAATGCTGATCGGTGCGATCTTCGCGTTCTGGGCGACCTCCGCGACCGAGAGTCTGCTGGTTGGATTTCTCGCCGGAATAGCAGCCGGCGCACTCGTCGGAGTCATCTTCGCCATCGCGGCGGTGGGTTTCAAGGCGAACCAGATGGTTCTCGGGTTTGCGCTGTTCCTCACCGGTCTCGGGCTCTCCAGTTACATTGCTACAGCGGCTTCTCTGACAGGTACACGCGCGCCGAGTCATCTTGGTCCGCTGATCTCAGGTGGGATCACCGATTGGCCGTTCTTCGGCCCCGTTCTTTTCGGACAGGATCTTCTCGTCTACGTGTCTTGGATCCTGGTCGCGGCTGCGAGCATCTATCTCCATCGCACACGCCCGGGTCTTGCGCTCCGCGCAGTTGGCGATGATCCAGCCGCGGCTGACAGCCTGGGCATCCGTGTCAACCGGGTGCGTGTCGCCCATGTCGCTGTCGGGTCTGCAGCCGCGGGGCTCGCGGGTGCCTACATCTCGCTCGGGCTCATTCCTGCATGGAGCGACAACATCACGGGCGGAGGTGGATGGGTCGCGTTGTCGCTCGTGATCTTGAGCGGCTGGCGGCCCTGGCGCGTGCTCCTGGCGGCATACATCTTCGGAGCAGCGACGAGGTTGGCCTTTACGTTCCAAGTCCGTGGCATCGGCATTCCCCCCGAGCTCTTGGACATGCTCCCCTATGTCCTCGCGTTCGCACTGCTAATCGCGACGTCGGTTGGATCTGGTCGAGTGGGGGCAGAGCCGACGGCGCTGACCAAGCCCTATTCGCGAGAGGGATCCTGAGCGAGCCGTGTCGCATTGCATGCGCAGCAGACGCCCTCCGGTCTTCGCCCTCTGACGTGAAGAGGGATACCGGTCGCGATGAGTGACGTCGAGAGAGGACCGATCGGAGGGCTCACCGGTCGCACCGTCGTCGTGACGGGTGGCGGAGGCGGGCTAGGGCACGTGACGTGCGTTCGATTCGCGCAGCAAGGTGCCGTCGTGGCCGTGACAGACGTCGACGGCCGCGCAGCAGAGACGACTGCAAGCGTCTTGAACGACGCCGGGGGATCCGCACATGGATTCGAGCTCGACGTCAGCGACGCCGATGCCGTTCAGAGAGCCTTCGATGCGATCGCAGAGCAGCTGGGTGCGCCCAATGTCCTGGTCACACTTGCCGGAGGAAGCCTCGGAACACCGCGCGATCTGGCGGAGATCTCGACGGACGACTTCGACCTTGTGGTTGATGTCAATCTGCGGGGAACCTTCTCATGTTGCCAAGCGGCAGTTCCCCACATGATCGAAGCGGGTGGCGGTGCCATCGTCACGGTGTCGTCGATCGGCGGTCGAACGAACTCGCCCGTCACGGGAGTGCCGTATGCCGCCGCGAAGGCCGGTGTCCTCGGCCTGACGAGGCGCCTCGCGCGCGAAGTGGGCCCATTCGGCATCCGAGTCAATGCGGTAGCACCAGGCCTCTTCTTGTCCGGTCCTCGCCTAGTCGGCATGTGGGAAAGCCTCAGCGGCGAGGAGAAGCGGGAAGTGCTGGACTCGATTCCACTTTCACGAATGCCGGAGCTCCATGAGGCTGCGGACCCGATCTTGTTCCTTGCGAGCGATGCTGCGAGCTACATCACCGGAACGGTCATCGACGTCAACGGCGGGCGGTTCATGGCAGGGTGACACGACGCGCATCTCACGCTCCAGGCTCGAGCGCATGAAGGGGCCGGGATCGGTTCGGTTCTCGGCGTCGTGGCAGCACGATCCAATCCACTCTTATGCGTGACTTCAGCGAGGCGCGGGGGTCGCATGATGTCCTGTTGGCGGTCGCAAGAAATCCGGTATACCGTGCCCCGCGACCGGGTGCCGTATTGGTGAGTCCTCGTCGGCAATCTCAATCGGGGGAGCGAATGCCAGCAGCACTTGAACCCGTCGAGCAGGAAGACATCGCCCTCGAAGTAAACGGCGAGCGTGTCGAGCACCGCGTGCCCGTTCGTCGGCTGCTCGCCGACTTCCTCAGAGACGACCTCGGGCTCACGGGTACTCATCTCGGGTGTGAACACGGCGTCTGTGGCGCGTGCACGGTGGTGATGGATGGCGCGGCAGTGCGCTCGTGCCTCATCCTGGCCGTGCAAGCCGACGGACGACACGTGTCGACGGTAGAAGGTCTTGCGCCGGCCGGGTCTCTGTCAGATCTGCAGGAGGCCTTCCGCGCGTGTCACGCCCTGCAATGCGGCTTCTGCACTCCAGGCTTCTTGATGACCCTGCACGCCGAGGATCCCGCTGAGTGGCAAGGCGAGGATCGAATCCGAGAGTTGCTCTCCGGAAATCTGTGTCGATGCACGGGCTACTCCACGATCGTCGACGCAGTAAAGGCGGCATGGGCGTCGGATTCCCCGGCGGCATCGAGCGGGAAGGGTGGAGCATGACTGCAGATCTCGAGCTCGGCTTGCAGATCCGCCGTTCATTGATCGGGGCGCCCGGGCAGCGCCGCGAGGATCAAGCGTTGCTCGACGGTACGGCAACCTTCGTCGCCGACGTCCGTATACCGAGGCTCGTCGATGCCGCATTCGTGCGAAGCCCCTACGCACACGCGACCATCGACAACGTCGATCTCGACGCGGCGCGCGACCGTCCTGGTGTCCAATTTGCGGGCACTGCCGCAGATCTGGTTGGTGTTCAGGAGTTTCCGCAGTTCCTTCATTTCCTCAAGAACGTCCACCTGTTTCCGCTCGCGCGTGACCGTGTGCGCTACGTGGGCGCGCCAGTTGCGGTCGTCGTCGCCGACGACCGATATCTCGCTGAGGACGCCACGATGGATGTCGTCGTGGATTACACAGAGCTACCAGTCGTTGCATCGCTGGAAGAGTCGATCGCCCCCGACTGCACGAAGCTGTACGACGACTGGCCGGACAACAAGCTCCTGTTCTTTCCGCACTCCAGTGACGAGGTTGCGCAGGCCTTCGAAAAGTATCCATCGGTGAAGACCGCATTCCGGAGTCAACGCCAATCCGCGAATCCGATCGAAACCCGTGGGGTAGTCGCTGAATACCGCGGCGGCCGAATCACCGTCTGGTCATCGACGCAGGCACCACACATGCTTCGTTCCACCCTGTCATTCACGCTCGGTCTCTCAGAATCACAGATACGCGTGATCGCCCCCGATGTTGGTGGCGGCTTCGGGGCCAAGCTCCACCAATATCCGGAAGAAATCCTTGTCGCTTGGCTCGCGATGACACTCCGGCGCCCTGTCCGATGGATCGAGGATCGATCTGAGCACATGGTTACCGCGGTGCACGCGCGCGACCAGTTGATGGAAGTGGAGGCGGCCTACGACGAGCGAGGCCACATCCAAGCAGTGCGATGCAATCTCGTGACCGATGTCGGTTCCGGCGAGATCTTCGCGCCCGGCACGGCAACCAGTCTGGTGTCAGCCGGCGTACTCACTGGCCCATACAAGATCCCCTACAGCGACGTGAACATCAACTGTGCGGTCACGAACAAGACGCCGAGCGGCGCATATCGCGGCTTCGGATCACCCGAGTCGGTCTTTGCGATCGAGCGCACGATCGAACGTGTCGCGCAGGCTGTGGGTAGGGATGCGAATCACTTGCGCGAAGAGATGTTGGTCAAATCGGAAGACTTGCCGTACACGATTCCAAGTGGGGGGATCCTGGATTCCGGTAGCCACGTGGAGTCGTTCAAGCGGGCCGTCGAGCTGACGGAGGAGCTGGCCGCAAAGGCGCGAGAGGGAAACGCGTCCAAGCGCGAGGTGCGTGTCGGCGTCGGCTACTCGTCCTATATCGAAGCGACTGCTCCAACCCATTTCGGCACGAGCGGCGTGTGGACGGCCTATGACGCCGCCAAGATCCACATCACCCCCGACGGCGGGGCATTGGTGTCTGTCGGCGCCGCGGCGATTGGCCAGGGCACCGAGACCATGGTGGCGACAATGGCGGCCGATGCTCTCGAAATCCCGATCGAGAAAATCAGCGTTGCGCTCGGGGACACAGATTCCTGTCCGTACGGCCTCGGAGCGTGGGGTTCGCGCAGCGCGGTAGTGATGGCCGGATCAGTCGTGAAAGCGGCGCGTTTGATCCGCGAGAAGGCCGCGGCGATTGCTGCGAACCTCCTCGAGGCAGACCCGGCCGATGTGGTCTTGGAGGGCGGCTCGTTCCATGTCAAGGGGAGTGCCACGCCCGCAGTCTCGCTCGGCGACGTAGCAATGGCGGCGTATGGGCGAACAATGTCGCTGCCCGAGGGTATGGATCCGGGTCTCGACGTGACCGTCACGTTTGACCCGCCGGACGTGACCCACTTCCCGGATTCACACGGAAAGATGAACGCGGCTGCGACCTGGTCGAACGCAAGTCACGGCGCGGTCGTCGAAGTGGACCTGGTGACTGGCGTGATCAGCGTCGTGGACTACGTCGTTGTGCACGACTGCGGCACGCTCATCAACCCAACAATCGTGACCGGTCAGATCCAGGGCGGAGTCGCACAAGGCATCGCGGGCGCTCTCTATGAGCACCTTTGTTACTCAGATACCGCACAACCGCAATCGGCATCGTTCATGGATTACCTCATTCCTACGGCGATCGAGATCCCGACCGTCACCGTTGACCACTTCGAGTCGCCAGCACCCGGCATCCCGCTCGGAGCCAAGGGTGCCGGAGAGTCTGGGACGATCGGAGCGCCAGCCGCTGTAGCTAATGCGGTGGCAAACGCGCTGTCGGAGTTTGACGTCAACATCACATCAACCCCAATCACCCCGGCGATGGTCCGCGATTGGGTGAGAGACGGTGTATTTGATCCGTGGGACATGGAAGTTGCACCAGGAGCGACTGCCTGATGAAGCCAGCCCCCTTCAAGCTCGTACGGCCCACAACGGTGGCTGAGGCGTGCGCCGCCCTCGCCGAGCACGGCGAAGACGCCCGAGTTCTGGCGGGCGGACAAAGCCTCGTTCCCACCATGAACTTTCGGTTGTCGCAGCCGACAGTGCTTGTGGATCTCGAGCGGGTCGAAGGCTTGGACTCCGTCTCCCGACGCAATGGCGATCTGGCAGTCGGTGCGATGGTCCGTCAACGGGATGCTGAACGCAATGACGTGATTCGAGAGGATGCGCCGCTCATCAGCGTGGCGCTTCCCTTCGTCGGACATGTGCAGAACCGCAACCGCGGCACCATCGGTGGGAGCATTGCTCATGCCGATCCCGCTGCTGAACTGCCTGCAGTGGCTATTGCGGCCGGTGCTCGAGTCCGACTCGTCAGCTCAGGGTCTGAGCGGGAGGTTCCGGCGCTCGACTTCTTCGAGGGTCCCTTCATGACCACCATCGAACACGGCGAGATTGTTACGGAGGTTGTGTTCCCAGCGCGGTCCGGAGTTCGAGTCTCTCTCCAGGAACTGGCGCGTCGGCATGGCGACTTCGCGATCGCTGGAGTCGCGGTGATTGTCGAATTGGACGGCGAGGGTGTCGTGTCGAACATCGGCAGCGGCGCGTTCGGCGTCACCTCTTCAGTGATCAAGCTCCCAGCCGTCGAGAGTGAGGTCGTGGGACGGCGCCTCGACGCAGCGACGATCAAGAACGCCGCTAGGGCGGCGGCGAACGAGCCTCAGCGCGTCACCGATGACACTCATGCGAGTGAAGCCTATCGACGCGAGCTCCTAGGAACGATGGTGGGACGCGCGCTTGCGGACGTCGCTGACTAAGGAAACAGAGCAGGGTGCAACATGAACGTGAGTAGTCGCTCACGATCAAGCGGGGCGGTGGACGTGCATGCCCACTACTTCCCGCCGGACTACGTGCGCCAGGCGCGTTCGCTCCTCGGCGATCCCGGGGTTCCACCTGATGCGACGGGCTTCCTCACATCGTACGAACCGTTGGACGCCGATCCTGCCTTCACGGCTGGGTTCGAAGAGCGGATCGCTCTGATGGACGCGGCGAACATCGCGATGCAGGTTCTCAGCTTCTCGGCGGGCAACGTCTGGCACCCCGATCAACGCGCGCGCGCTGCTCTCGTCGCGCGTTTTAACGACGGATGCATCGAAGCGATGGAACCCTACGGTGACCGTTTTCGCCTCTTCGCGAATGTGCCGCTTCCATTTGTCGACGCTTCGATAGCGGAAACGACCCGTGCCTTACACCTACCAGGCTTCGTAGGGGTTTCGGTCTGCACGCATTCGGCCGGTATTGGCATTGACGACGCGCGTTGGGACCCGCTCTACAAGCATTGGGACGAGTTGGGGATCACGGTATTCGTTCACCCCGACGGATTCTGCGCCCCGGACGTGATCGGCGGGCACTTCATGGGCTGGGCATTAGGCGCACCGTTCGACGACACGATCGCCGCAGTGAAGCTCATGATCTCCGGAGTGCTCGAGCGATTCCCGAACATCACCTGGATCATTCCGCACGCTGGCGGCGTTTTGCCCTTCCTGCTGGAGCGGGTCGACCGCATATGGGCGAGCTACGCACACCTGTTGCCCGAGGGCCCTCCTCCAAGAGACACCGTGCAGCGGCTGTTGTTCGACGTTGCCACCCCGGCCCCAGAAGCGGTGGCGCTCACCGCCGCGACCTTCGGAACCGAGCGGTTGATGATGGGAACCGACTTCCCGTTCGCAAACAGGCACGACCTGGCAGCCAATGAGCGCGTGATCATCGATGCTGGGATCTCTGGCGACGCCTACGAGAGCGTGCTCTTCGCCAACGCCATAGCACGCCTTGGTCTGGATCTGCCCGCATCGGCGCGTACGAATCTCCCGCGCTGACTGTCCCCCTGACGTGCGGGCGAGGTGGGGGCCCGGGTGAGCCCGGGCCCCCCCCCGCTTCCGCGTGGTCCTGGCTTTCCGGCGCGCAGATTGACCCGCTGCGATGGTCTATCGGATTGGTGGCGATCGCTAGCGAAAGCGAATACCATGACCGAGGACGCGACCGGCGGCGATCGGCGGCGATCTTGGGGGCCAAGTCGGTGCCGATCCTCCTCGCCATTCACCAACGACACCAGCCGAGTATCACGTCAGCCAACTTCAGGCGATGTACGGCAAGTGACGCTCGCGATCGTCTGACATCGACGATCATCCACAACGAGGGCGAGTCATGATCGTACAGCCTGCCGAGCATTCCGGCGATGCGGCCTTTGTCATTCTGCAGAACGATCACACCGCCTTCGCGGGTCAACTCGTTCGCCACTTCGGCAACGATCGCTTCGCGCCGCTTGAGCCCGCCGAGCTCGTTACGAGCTTGGTCGAATGGCACGACGAGGGTTGGACTGATCTCGACAAGCGGTTCCTGGCTGATCCCGATACTGGCCTTCCCTACAACCTTGCCAGCACGCCGATGTCTGAGTTATTGCCCACGGCGGAACTCACACCGACGCTTGGCGAGGCCCGGCATCCGTTCATCGGTCTGCTCTCCAGCATGCACAGTTGCGGCTTGTTCAACGGCCGCTATGGACTGGAGGACGCAGCACTCAGCGACAAGCTTCCGCCGCCGGCACGCAAGCGAGTAGACGCCCTGCTGACTGCCGAAGGCGAACGCCAGGAACGGCTGCGTGCGGAGCTTCTTGCCGATTCGACGACAGCGCATCTCGTCGACGACACACTCGTCTTGCGGACCTACAAGGCGCTTGAGTTCTTCGACATCTTTTCTCTGTACATGCAATGCGAGCATCCGTCACGCCACCAAGAGACTGTGATGCGGCACGTACCGGTCGATGTCGAGCCCGCGCACGATGTCACTATCACGGTCACTCCGCTCGGTCACGGTTCGTATCGCGTGTCGCCCTACCCGTTCGACATCGAACCCTTTATGCCTGCGACGACGGGCCGATACCTCTCACCGCAGCCCTCGGGAACCGACTTAAGGGCGCTTTGGTCGGCTGCCGATTCCGCCGAGCAACGCGTTCACCTCTGCGCGTGACGCAGGTGTTGGTAGCTCTGATGCCCTTGACCGATGCGAGATTCGTGCCGGTCTGCCAAGAGTTCGATCGTGGCTTCACGTCGATGCCGCTATGTGTGGAACCGCCGCCCTGTGTCCCGCGTACCCACACGTATGGCGCAATGCCTCATCGGTCGCCCAGTTGGACAGCGACGGAGCCTACGTAGGCTCCGAGAAACACTGAAAGGACCACTTCGATGGCGAAGCCGCGCATAGCGGTGTTCTCCGGACCGACCGCGACGATCACGAATACTCCCGATCTTGTGACGTCCAACCAGGCACGGACACGTCATGGCCTTCCACTTCTGACGGCGCCTGACGGTGGTCCGACTCGGTTCGACGTCCTCCGCGCGCAGAGACTGGCTGCGCCAGTCACGGTGTACGTCGAGGCCTGCAGCGCCCACCCGCTCGAAGCCGACTCGAACCATCTTTGCGCCGTGCCCGATGGGTGGCTCGATGATTCCGGAAGTTTCCAATCGGGAACCGCGCCCGCGGGCGCGACACCGGTCTACGTCGTCGAGCTCCGCCCCGAGGACGGTCTGTACCTTCTGCCGTACATGGCAAGAAAGGCGGACGGCTCGGCGTGGGAGGAAGCCACGGCGCAGCCATTCGCTCCCATCGCCGCCTCACGGCAGACCTTCTATCCGGATGCCAGCCGGTTGTACGAGGAGATCGACCGCTTCGGGCTCAGCGACCTGGGACGGCCAGTTGAGCTGTCGTCGGTCGCCGACTTCGACTTCATCCGTGCTGCGCCAGCCGGCGGGTACACACAAGGTCTCGGGGCAGAAGCGCGCACTGATGCCGGGGAAGGCGACATCCCACCAGAGCGCCTCGGAGAGGACTTCTTCGTCTACTACCCGTATCACCTCCGGCATGAGCCGACGCTCGCCACTCTGGCAAGGGCGACGAACACGGTTCAGACAAGGCTCGCGAGCGGAAGGTACATCGGCGCGCAGTGGCTGGAGGGCAGCCCCACAGCGGAGGAGACGATCTACTGGTTGAACCTTGTTGTCGACACGACCGTTCCGATCGTCGGTCATGCTGGGCAGCGCCGGCACCAGGCACTGAGCTGCGATGGGGACCGCAACATCGTCGACGGGATCAAGTACCTCACCTCAGGCGTGGCGACTGACAAGGACGGCCGGGACCGAGTCGGCGCGGTCGTCATCATCGATGAGTTGGTTTACTCAGCGCGCGAAGTAGCGAAAGTCGACGCGCGACCCGGCGGGTATGAAGCCACAGGCGGCCACGGCGGCGTCGTAGCGGATATGGGTGGCCACGGCCCGCCGCAACTCACGTATGTCCCCACGCGTCGCCACACTTACTGCTCGGACGTCCGTCTCTCTGTGCTTCCAAGCGAGGTGACGGGCGTTACTGGCTCGCTCGACGAGGGCGTCCTCGCGGTGCCGGTCGCCACGAAGCGCGACGATGTGAACCTTGAGTCGACAGCCATTCCGGTGGTTACCATCTCGAAGTACAGCGAGTACTCGCCGCCGCCAACGGGACCTGACGCATGGTCCGATCCAGCCGTTGAAGTCGAGATCCTTGCTCGCATTTCAGCGAATCTCATGAATGCGCCGCTCGCCGGCTTCGTGTGCGAGGGCATGTCGCCCTTTGCCATCGGTAGCCCCACGATGAACGCGGCCCTGTCCGTGGCGGTCTTCGCGGGCATGCCAGTCGTCCGTGTGGGCCGAGGGAACACCGGCGGTATGGCGCGCAAGACGGAGCCGATCTTCGTCGCAGGCAACAACCTCACGGCGACAAAGGCGCGGGTGTTGCTCATGGCAGCGATTCTGAAGCTCGGCGCGCTCCCACCCGCCGCCGATCCACGGCGTCCGACCGAACAGGAGCACGCTGCAACGTCACGGGCTGTCGGCCGCTACCAGGAGATCTTCGATACCCATTGATTCCACGATGGGACCACGATTCCCCGGTCGGTCCCGGGCGTCCGGCATCTCGATACGAGCGAACTGAAGCTGGGAATTGATCCCAAAATTGTCTTGTCCACCGGCAAGACGTCGTGTCCATCGGTGGTTGCTACGATCGCTCTCACCTGCTGAAACGGATGCTCCTATGGAGTGTCAAGCACGCTCGTTCGAGTCAGTTCGCGGTGGAGCTCACGGGCGACGTAGCGCTTGAGGCAGCGGATGATCTCGTGTTTCGTGCGGCCTTCTTTTGTGCGGCGTTCGACGTAGGCGCGGGTTCGTAGGTCCCATCGGAGTCGGCACAGCACGATGACGTAGATGGCGGTGTTGGCGGCTCGGTCGCCACCGCGGTTGAGTCGGTGCCGGTCGGTGTGGCCGCTGGAGGCGGGGATGGGCGCGACGCCGCACAGGTGCGCGAACGCGGCTTCGCTGCGAAGCCGCTCGGGATTGTCGCCGGCGGTCACGAGAAGCTGACCGGCGATGTCGGTGCCGACACCGTTGAGCGCAATCAGGTTGGGTGCGACGGTGGCGACGAGGGCCTCGAGCTGGGCATCGAGGCCCGCGATCTCATCGGCGAGCCGTTGGTAGCGGCGGGCCAGGGCGCGCAACGCCATCTTGGTTGCTTGGCTGGGCTCATTTGGAGGGCCGGGTCGGAATCGGGCGGCGGCGCGGATGAGCTCGACCAAGCGGAGATGGCGGAGCTGGTCACGAAGGTCGTCGGGTGCGGTCGACACGAGGCTCTGCAGTTGATTCGCGGCCTGGACGCGGGCCTTGACCGCAGAACGCCGCGCGACGCGCAGCACCCGAATGGCTTCGATGGGCCCGGTGCGGGTCTTGGGGATCCCGGTGGCGCGGCCGGCCTGAACCGCTCTCGCCGCCGCTTCGGCATCGATCGTGTCGGACTTGCCCTTTCGGCGACGGGTCTTGCGGTCAGGACGGTCGACCTCGACCACCCGGTGGCCGCGACCTGGAGATAGCGGGTCACCCCGGCACCCCACGCGCCGGTGCCTTCGATCCCGACCGCGTCGATCGCCCCCCAGCCCAACGCCCACCGCTCGAGGTGCTGATGACCCTGCCCGGTGGTCGCGAACGACTCGGTCGCCACCAGCTGCCTCGTCGAGGGCTGCGGCAACGTGCACTTCTTCGTGGGTGTCGATCCCCACCGTGACACGCACACGCTCGTCTGGCATCGTGGTCATGGCCATCCCTTTCATCGCACCGGTGATCGTGGACGGCACGCACCGCCGGGACAACGGACACGACAGTGATGGGCGGCCTGATGACGCAGGCTCCTATGAAGTCACGAACGCCCGGACTGGCGAGTACACACGGGAGTCCGACCCGGGCCGACGAATCCGTTTCAAGACCCCGACGTCAGTCAGCAGCTGGGTCAGGCCCGAGCCGGGCTCCCACCCAACATCCTCACTGTCAGCGGTGGACGTCGCCGGGCGTGCTCAGCCGCTCTTACAAGGCAGAGCGCGTGCAGTTCAATGTGACCATCGCTTCCTGGGAAACCAATCACGATCGAATCATGCGGTTGCTGGTGACGGCGTTCATGGTGGCGATGGCCGTCGTCTCGGCTGCGCTCTACAACGTGCTTGCGAATCGCTACGGCGGAGTGCGCCTCTTTGCTTCGGAGGCCGCGAACGAACCTCACCGGAGGAACCGAGCGTCGTCTGACCGGAACGACTCAACGGCGTGCGGAACGCGCGAAACGGGCGCGAGCCCCAAGCGAAAGCGCCCGAGCGCCGTCGCCTAACCGGTTCAAGCCGCGCGTCACAGGTGGCATATCGGCCATGATGGGGACATGGCCCCAACAACGGTTGATGAATCCGCGCGCTCGATCGAGCGATGGAGGGTTTCTCTC